>JBCBZX010000403.1:0-2406 GCA_039815105.1 Pseudomonadota bacterium | reverse complement strand
GAGCTTGGGCACCCGCGTGCCGATGCGATTGCCACCAAGGTGAAGATTGTATTTGCCCGGGCCCTTACCGACGAGGCCGACCTCCGCCAGCATCGCGCGGCCACAGCCGTTGGGGCAGCCCACAACACGCAGGATCATGTGATCCTCCGGCACACCATGCTTGGCCAGCAGGCCTTCCACCTGATGAACCAGATCGGGCAAGAACCGCTCCGCCTCGGCCATCGCCAAGGGGCATGTGGGTAAGGCCACGCAAGCCATGGAGTTCTTCAACTGCGGGGTTTGAAAGTTATCAATAAGACCATGCTCACGGGCGATCTTTTCGATCTTCTTTCGTTGGTTGGCAGGCACGCCTGCAATCACCAGGTTCTGATTAGCCGTCATGCGGAAATCACCCTTGTGGATCTCCGCAATCTTGCGCAGGCCTGTTTGCAGCGGACGGTTGGGATAATCCATAATGCGGCCGCTCAGCAGGTAGAGCGTCAGATGATGCTTGCCATCCAAGCCCTCAACCCAGCCGAAGCGATCCCCGCGCGAGGTGAACTCGTATGGACGCGAGGGCGCAAACGTGACCCCTGCCCTGCGCTCGACCTCGGCCTTGAATACATCCACGCCCACACGGTCGAGCGTGTACTTGGTCTTGGCCTGCTTGCGGTTCACACGGTTGCCCCAGTCACGCTGCACAGTCACAACGTGTTCCGCGACGGTCAGTGTATGCTCCAACGGGATAAACCCAAAGTCATCGGCCTTGCGCGGATAGGTGGTCGTGTCGCCATGGGTCATGGCCAAACCACCGCCCACAAGAACATTCCATCCCACCAGCTTGCCGTCTTCGGCAATGGCCACAAAGTTCAGGTCATTGGCGTGCACGTCCACTTCGTTGTTGGGTGGAATGCTCACGGTCGTTTTGAATTTGCGCGGCAGGTAGGTGCTGCCCAGGATCGGTTCCTCGGTGGTCTTTACCTTCTCACCGTCCAGCCAGATCTCGGCATAGGCCTTGGTCTTGGGGAGCAGATGCTCGGAGATCTTCTTGGACCACTCATAAGCCTCGGCATGCAGCTCAGATTCCACCGGGTTCGTGGTGCAAAGTACGTTGCGGTTTACGTCGCCGGCCGTTGCAATCGAGTCGATCCCCGCCGAATTTATGACCTTGTGCATGTCCTTGATATGCGGCTTCAGCACACCGTGGAACTGAAAGGTCTGGCGCGTTGTAAGACGCACGGAGCCATACATTGTGTTCTCTTCGGCAAACGTCGCAATCACCAGCCACTGCTTGGGCGTAATAATCCCGCCGGGCATTCGCGCCCGCAGCATCACGTTGTGGAGCGGCTCCAGTTTCTGCTTGGCGCGCTCAGGGCGAATATCCCGGTCATCCTGCTGATACATGCCATGGAAGCGAATGAGCTGGAAGTTGTCGGCGCTGAATCCACCCGTGATGGGATCTGCCAGATCTTCGGTGATCGTGCCGCGTAGGAAATTGCTGTCACCCTTCAGCCGTTCATTGTCGGCCTTTTGACCCTCGACAATCAGGGGGCCGTTTGGTTCGTTGTCCAACATATCGTGCGCCTTTCGGTGGCTATCGCAGAGAGGGCTCAGGCAAATCTTTCCTGTCCGGGGAACGCAGTCGCTGCCCGAAGCATGTCTTTTCGGTCGTTTGTGGTGGCCTAGGCCGGGTCTTTGATCTTACGCAGGTACGGCAGCACCGCGTCGAAGTCGCCGAACTTTGCTTTCGCATCTTCGTTGCTGACGCTCGGCGGGATGATCACGTCTTCACCCGGCACCCAGTTGGCCGGCGTCGCGACGCCTTTGCCGATCGACGTTTGCAATCCGTCGAGCGCGCGGATGATCTCGGCAAAATTGCGGCCAACCGTCATTGGGTAAGTCATCGACAGCTTCAGCTGCTTATCTGGCCCAATGACAAAGACAGACCGCACAGTGGCACTGTCGGCAGGCGTGCGACCATCCGGCAGATAGGCTTCAGCCGGAAGCATGTCGAATGCTTTAGACACGGCCAAACCATCGTCTGCGATGATTGGGAAACCGGCCTTGGCCCCGCCATAGGTCTCGATGTCGCCCTTCCACTTTTTGTGATCTTCAACGCCATCTACGGACACGCCGATCACCTTTGTGCCTCGCTTTTCCCACTCATCCGCCAGCTGCGCTACGACAGAGAATTCGGTCGTGCAAACCGGGGTGAAATCCTTGGGGTGCGAAAACAGGATCGCCCAGCTGTCGCCGATCCAATCATGCAGGCTAAACGTGCCCTGGTCCGTTTCGACGGTGAGATCAGGAATCGTATCATTGATGCGAAGGCCCATTAGTCTTTCCTTTCAACGCGCTACCGCGCATAGTCAAATGTTGCACCGCCATGCAGTCTCATGGCGGGCGTTGATCCCGGAAATAAACCGG
>JBCBZX010000241.1:0-4713 GCA_039815105.1 Pseudomonadota bacterium | reverse complement strand
GGGGAATTTTTCGAATGCGAATTTGGGGATCTTGGTGACGACATAGTCGATTGTTGGCTCAAAGCTTGCCGGTGTGACCTTGGTGATGTGCCAGTGGCCGGCTCTGAGCGATAAAGCGCAAGAGCCTGGGCAAAAGTGGGCGTCTTCCGGTCAAAATTGGTCAAGTGCGGCTTCCGGGCTTCCTGTTTCCACATCGAAATCACATTGATCACCATAGTGGCCACCGCAGCGCCCTGTATGACCTGGATCAAACGAACGGGCGAAAAGTCTGCGAGCAGAACTGAAAACAACACTGACGACAGGAACATGCCCACAAGCATCGCCACATAGACCAAAGCCACCACACGGGGGCGGGTGTCTTCGTCAGCCAGATCGATGGCCAATGCGAGGCCGGCAGTCTGGGTCAAATGCATGCCAAGGCCTGTGAGCAGGAAAGCAGCCATAGCCGCAATCGGACCGATCCATGCCGGCCCCAAGGTCTGGCTGTGCAGCAGCAGCAGCGCAAACGGCATAATAGCCAGACCACCAAACTGCATCATGGACCCCAGCCAAACATAAGGCACGCGGCGCCAGCCCAGCAGAGAACGATAGGTGTCCGACCGGTGCCCCATGAACGCCCGCATGGGTGCGGCAAGCACGGGAATGGCAATCATCAGCGCCACCAGAGACGCCGGAACACCCAGTTCCACGATCATGACCCGGTTGAGGGTGCCGGTGAGCAGCACCGCTGCCATGCCAACGGAGAACTGAAATAGCGACAGACGAAGCAAACGCGGCAACGGCAGGCCATCACTTGCCGCATCTGCAAAGGGCAGCATTTTGGGGCCCAGATTGCGCAGGAAGCTAGACATGCCGCACCTCCACCACCTGGCTGATGTAAAACGGCTTGGCCACCTTATGACACGGCTCAAACCGCCACTCCTCCAGGCCCTTTTGCCCAGCAAACGCCTTGCCCAATTGACCCAGCCTTACCGGCTGAATGGACGGCGCCCGATCTGCCTTGGGGAACAAATTACCCAAGCGGTGCTTGGCCATCAGAAGTGGCGTAGCCGGAGCGACCGAAAAACTGATCTGGCGTGTGGTTCGCTCTGCCAAATTGGCGACGATATTCACCACCTGCTCGCGCGAATAGTGAATGAGGCAGTCCATGGAAACCACGGCGTCAAAGCTGCCACGGTCCGCAGCGAGGGCATCACCGGCTTCAAAGGTTGCCAACTCTGCGAGGCCAGCTTCCGCCGCTTGATCGTTCGCCAGATCGATGATCTGCGCAGAAAGATCCATTCCGTGGACCGTTGCGCCGCGCCGTGCCAAATCGAGCGCGAGAGCACCACCGCCACAGCCGGCATCTAGAATGCGCCATCCGCTCAAATCTTGCGGGAAGCGTGCCAGCAGGGCCGCATGCATCTCAGCCCGCCCATCGCGCACGATCGAGCGCACCCGACTCATGGGCGCGTCGGTGGCAAAGCGTTTCCAGGCGTCCAGCGCCGTGGAATCGAAATAGCGCGTCAGTGCATCGCGCTTTTCTGTATAGCTTTGATCGCTGTGGGCGGTTGCGGACACTGCTCTAGCCTCACTCAAACCCGAGGAAATCGAAAATCTGGCGGTCTTTCATGGGCGACGCATCAAAAGGATCATTGTCCTCCAACAGGTGTGCAGCGAGGCTCAAATAAGCCTGCTGGATCGCGACGATCTCCGGATCATCACCCATTTCAAACAGAGTGCTCTTCTTCAATCGCGAGCGGCGCACGGCGTCGCTGTCAATGATATGCGCGATGCGCTCAAGACCGATGGCGGAGCAGAAACCGTCAATCTGGTCTGTGTCTTTCGAGCGGTTGGCGATCACGCCGCCAAGGCGCACATCATAATTTTTGGACTTGGCTTTGATCGCCGCCACGATGCGGTTCATGGCAAAAATTGAGTCAAAATCATTGGCGGCCACAACAAGCGCACGCTCGGCATGCTGCAAGGGAGAGGCAAAGCCACCGCACACCACATCGCCCAACACGTCGAAGATCACGATGTCTGTATTCTCAAGCAAATGGTGCTCTTTGAGCAGCTTGACGGTTTGCCCCACCACATAACCGCCGCAGCCAGTGCCGGCGGGAGGCCCGCCTGCTTCCACACACTGCACGCCATTGTAGCCTTCGACGACAAAATCCTCGGGCCGAAGCTCTTCGGGGTGAAAATCAACCTCTTCGAGGACGTCAATGACCGTCGGAATGAGTGACTTGGTCAGCGTGAAGGTGGAATCGTGCTTGGGGTCACAGCCAATTTGGAGCACGCGTTTGCCCAGCTTGGAAAATGCTACGGACAAATTTGACGATGTCGTCGACTTACCGATACCGCCCTTGCCATAGATTGCGAACACCTTGGCATTGCCAATATCCATGTTCGGGTCCAGCTGCACCTGCACCGAGCCCTCTCCATCCTGGCCGCGCGCTGCGGCCTCCTTGATAGTCTTTGCCTGTGCCGCGTTTTCGGCGCGCATGGCGTCTTTCAGCGTGCGTGGGTGGGTGTAGAGGTTCATGCCGGTTGTCCCGTCAGTTCTGTTGTTTGCTGTGCGTCTTGGGGGCCGTTGTCTGGCAAGATTCCCTCGACCCTGTCTTCAAGTTCTTCGCTGGCTTCAGTGAGTGCCGCCCAAGTGTCTTCATCGGGCGTCCAATAGCTGCGTTCACCGGCCTCGATGAGGCGGTTCGCCAACTTGGAGGATGCCTTTGGGTTGAGCTCGGCCATGCGGCGGCGCAGCTCTGGATCCAGCACAAAAGTTTCGGTGAGGTCCTTGTAGACCCACTCATCCACCTGCCCTGTGGTGGCCGACCAGCCCATGGTGTTTGAGATATGATGCTCGATCTGGTGCACGCCTTCATAACCGTGCTTGAGGAGCCCCTCATACCATTTGGGGTTAAGCATCCGCGTGCGGGTTTCCAGCGCCACCTGCTCATTGAGCGTGCGCACCTTGCCCGCGCCCACCGTTTGGTCTCCAACATAGACGGTGACGTCCTTGCCACCCGACTTCGCAATGGCGCGGCTGATGCCGCCCAAAGTATCAAAATAATGGTCTATGCTTGTGACACCCAGTTCGACGCTTTCAACGTTTTGATAGGCACCCTCGGTCTCGGCCAGAATTGAGTTGAGAAGCTCCGTCCGCTTTACCGGCTTGCCGTCCACGCCATACGCAAAGCTCTTACGGCTGGTATATGTATCGGCAATCTCATCGCCTTCCTCCCAGGCGCTGGAGTCGATCAACAGATTGACATTGGCTCCATAAGCACCTGACGCGTTCGAAAAAACTCGCAACGCCGCATCTTCCACCGAGCACCCATATTCCCGTGCCTGAGCCAAAGCGTGAGCCCGTATGGGGTTCATCTCCTCCGGCTCATCGGCTGCGGCGGCCTTGGCGGCGGCCTCTGCCAGCAGCTTGACCTGTAACGGCAACAAATCGCGGAAAATGCCTGAAAGCGTGACCACCACATCAACCCGGGGGCGACCCAGTTCTTCCAAATCGATAAGATCCGCGCCGGATAGACGCCCATAGCTATCAAATCGCGGCTTGGCGCCGATCAAAGCCAACACTTGGCCGATGGGTCCGCCCTCAGACTTGAGGTTGTCCGTACCCCAAAGCACCATAGCCAGACGACGTGGAAAATGGCCTTCATCAGCCTCAAACCGTTCGATCAACCGCATGGCCTGGCGCGCGCCATCTGCCACCGCAAATGCGGAGGGAAGACGGAACGGGTCGAAACCATGAAGATTGCGACCCGTCGGTACAATCTCTGGCGAGCGAACCACATCCCCGCCGCTCACCGGGCGGATGTAACCACCGTCCAGCGCGTGCAAGATGGCCGGGATCTCATGGTCTTGCTGCAGGTCTGTGTTGAGGGTTTGCAAGCGGGCCAAAACGCCCTCTTCCAGTTTGGCACCTTTTTCAGACAGAAGCGCGTCAATATCGGCACTTTCAACGGCGTCTTCGCCGGCACCTTCATTAACAGCTGTCAAAAGCTCGCGGCGCTCGTCCAGGCTCGGCGTTTCGCCAACCACGTGCAGGCCGTGGGGGATGAGCGTTTGCTCAAACTCGGTCAATCGGGTGTGAAGCGCGGCCACACCGTCAGCGTTCAGTTCCGACCCGGTTTCCAGCAAGTCCATTGCTGCCGCTTGGTCGCCAATGGCCGTCAGCAATTGCTGAGCTTCGTCACCGGCCAAATCGGCCAGCTTACGATACCGGTCCACCGATGAGCGCAAGTCCAACAGGCCCTTATACAGGCCAGCATGGGCCACCGGCGGCGTCAGATAGCTGATCAGCGTCGCATTGGAACGACGCCGGGCAATGGTACCCTCGGATGGGTTGTTGGCAGCGTAGAGATAGAAGTTTGGCAAGTCGCCAATCAGCCGGTCGGGCCAACACTCAGCCGACAGTCCAACCTGCTTGCCGGGCATGAATTCCAACGCGCCATGGGTGCCGAAATGCAGCACACCGTGGGCATCAAAATCCTGTTTGAGGAAGCTGTAGAAGGCGGCAAACGCGTGGGTTGGCGCAAAGCCTTTCTCGAAGAGAAGGCGCATCGGGTCGCCCTCATAGCCAAATGATGGCTGCACGCCCACGAACACATTGCCGAAGTAAGCGCCGAGCACATGGATGCGGCTGCCATCGCTCTGATGCCGACCGGGGGCCGGGCCCCACTGCGCCTCAATCTCGGCCAGATGCGGCTCGCGAAG
>JBCBZX010000315.1:0-3609 GCA_039815105.1 Pseudomonadota bacterium | reverse complement strand
TAAACAAGGATATGGCCAAACTGCGCAGCGCCGATTTACCCATTGCCAGGGACGTCCATTCTGGGAACGGTTCAAGTGACAAACCGCCGCCAGTGAACAGGATCGCCCCTTCGCCGCGGTCCATCATGGCCGGCGCGACGATGGAAACGGCGCGGTGTGCGCCAAGAACATTGACTTCAAGGTCGGCAGCGATCTGATCTGTCGTGATGTCCAGTGGATTGCCGGGCTTCAACACGGCTGCGTTGTAGATCAACACATCGCATGCGCCCATCTGCTCAGTCAACGCATTCATCGCACCTATAAGTTCTGTTGCATCACCTGCATCTGCGGTTGCCCAGAACGCTTCTATACCCTGTGCACTCAGATCGGTCGCAAGGTTGCTCAGACTTGAGGCGCGCCGTGAGATCAAGCCAACCCGAAAGCCACCGATCCCGAAACGCCGAGCGATGGCACGGCTGACGCCCTCTCCAGCTCCAACAATCAAACAATTCTTCATGGGTCATCCACCTGAAATTCAATTTGCGACGTTCAATCGCCTATATGGAAGCACGTTGCGCCACCCCTGGCTCCGGGCCCGTTGCGGTCTTCAAACCTTCTCATTTAGCGTTGGGGCTGTCCGAAAGCATCCATGCTCGGTTTCGCGGGACCAAAGCTGCCAGTTGCTCAGACTGGCGCCGCAGTAAACGCATTCAACTCGGCGGGTGATTTGATGTGGATGATCCTGATGCTATCCGAACGGCTGTAGATCGCATCAAGGAGTTGCGGCCGCGCTTTTCGGTGTAACCACCACATCATCTTGTAAAGAGGTATTGTGACGCGCCACATCGGACAGCCATTGGGACCATCTGGGCGTCCGCCGAACAGGGATTTGAACTGTCTTTTGGTGGCCCACCAGAAGTGAACGTGGATCGGATGATCAACAAATATCACTGTATCGCAGGCATTTAGGCGGTCTTCGACCGAATCCATTGAGCCGTAACCATCAATCAACCATCGATCACTTGCTAGCAACTCGTCATGCTGCTTTTGGATCTCGATCTCAGGCGTTCGAACCCAACCGGGCTTCCATTGAATTTTGTCGATTGCGTAATACGGAAGATCATGGGCGGCGCATATCGCGCTACACATCGTCGATTTTCCGCCGCCGGCGTTTCCTATCACCATCACCCTGGTCATGTTTCTAGGGTAGCACGATGCATGCTCAGAGCGAAGGTAAGTCTGGGCTCATCTTCGGATTTTCGCCGCTTATTTCAAGCATCTCGACCATCCGGCTTCTCGTGGATAAGGGCTCCATTATCGTTACTCTGGGAGACGTCCGCTGCGAACTGCGACTCTGCGGCGCGGTTTCAGCGAAGCAAACACTGTTCTGCAACAGTACAGAACCATTGAAAAATACCCATCCTTGCGGAGAGCTCGGCATACGGCCTGCCTGTCTTTCCATTTCTCTGATGACCTAAGGCATCAGATACGGTTCTGCCAATATTGAAATAAACTACTTGTTTAATTAACCTAGTAGTATAATAAAGAAGAATGAACAAGGATGACCAGCTTGATGCAGCGTTTTCCGCGCTTGCACATCCCGCGCGCAGGGCAATTCTGGCGCAACTGGCGCAAGGCACAGCGAGCGTGAACGCCCTGGCACAGCCATTTGATATGACACTGCCTGCCGTATCCAAACACATTCGGGTCCTGGAAAACGCGGGGCTCATCAGCCGCGAGAAGAATGCCCAATTCCGGCTTTGCAAGTTGGAACCTCAGCCGATCCGAGAAATTTCTAGCTGGGCTGAGCAGTACCGTCCGATCTGGGACGCCCGCTTTGACAGAGTGGATGCCCTGCTGAAGGAGATAAAGGAGCCTGACGAATGAGCAATGAACATGAATGGGTGCGGATTGAGCGTGTATTTGATGCGCCCATTGATCTTGTTTGGAAGATGTGGACCGACCCTGCGCTGTTCAAGCAATGGTACGGCCCCAACGGCATGTCCGTACCCACGGCAGAGATGGACGTGAAGGTCGGCGGGACCCGCAAGATTTGTATGGCGATGCAGTCACCTGAACGGTCGATGGAAATGTGGTTCACCGGCGTTTACAAAGAGATCAGCGCCCCGGGCCGGCTGGTCTATACCGAAAGCATGTGCGACGCCGAGGGTACGATTATTTCGCCTCAGTCTATGGGGAGGCCCGACACCTTTCCCGACATCACGGAGGTGATCGTTGAGTTGTCCGAGGTGGATGGCAAAACGCAGATGGTCATGGTCCATGTCGGGGTTGAAGAGGGTACTGCAGGAGCTGGCGGCTGGAACCAGGCCTTCGACAAGTTGGCGACGCTTGCGAATTCCTTGATCGGTTCAGGGGCGTAAAGTGCGGGAACTTGCTGTTCTGTCCTTTGTCACGCTGGACGGGGTCATGCAGTCCCCAAGCATGCCCGAGGAAGACCCTTCGGGTGGTTTTGCCCAAGGGGGGTGGGCGGCTCCTTATTGGGAAGGGGTGATGCCGCATGTTGAGCGGACCGCCATGAAGGAACCCTACGACATCCTCTTTGGGCGCAGGACCTATGACATCTTCGCAGGTCATTGGCCGAACGCCCCGCAATCTGATCTTGGCGATAGGTTGAATGCGGCGCGAAAGTACGTGGCGACATCGCAATCGGAACCGCTGGTGTGGGAAAACTCACACGCTTTTATGGGCGATATCGGGGACGCCTTGCAGAAGCTGAAAGCGCAGGATGGTCCGCTGCTTCAGATCCATGGCAGCTCGAAGCTGATTCAGGCGCTGCAAGCGCTGGATCTGATCGATGAGTATCGGATTTGGACCTTTCCGGTTGTCGTAGGCGCGGGAAAGCGCCTGTTCGAAGGCGACGCCTCACCACGCCAATATACATTGAAGCGCGCCGAAGCGCTCGAGAATGGCGTCACCCATCAGTGCTTCAGGCGGGTCTGACTGACGCCTGCCTCTTCCCCCGGAAGATATACCCAAGCGCCAAGGCAAACAGACCGAACTGAAGGCCCAAATATGCGGTCTCCATCAAGATGAAAGTCCCGGCCTGGGGCACGTTTTGCTTGGCGACAAGCGCCAGCACATGGCTTGTCCAAAAGAAGAGGCCAAGCAAGCTCGCGAATTTGATTGCCTTTCCGTACCCTTCCCTACCAAGGCGGAACATTGGATAGATTGCCGCCAACACAGCACCCTGGATAACCATGGAAGCAAGACCAATGGCGATGTTGGGTTCGCCTTCGAAATAGCCGAAAGCCATGTAGCGGTCTTTGAACTGCCCCAGGTGCCAGATGATCGCAAGAGGGAAGACGATCAGCGGATAGGCTGCGGCAGCGAAGAGTTGTTGCTTTAGCATGTCGTGCCTCACCCTCAGCTGCCGCGTTTCCAAAGGGCCATCGGGCTGCCGCCAGGGTCCCGGATAAAGCTCGCGTCGCCTGCCGGGCCCGCCACGTTTTCAGCAATGATGCTTGCCCCGTTTTCGCGGGCGCGCGCTGTTGCGGCAGGCAAATCGTCAACCTCGAAGTAGGGAACCCAGCCACTGATGCCCTGGAACGCCTCACATGTGGCTGCAAAAGGCATGTCATCGCCGTCCTTGGTGAGAAACGTCATGGTTCC
>JBCBZX010000355.1:0-3071 GCA_039815105.1 Pseudomonadota bacterium | reverse complement strand
GGCTCCGGAACGAGGGAGACTTGCAGCGGGCTACGGCGGTTTTCGCTCAGCAGTCGTGAGCTCGCCCAAACCGCAGCACCCCTCACCATGGGGTCTTCATCGTCCAGCAAGGTCTGTGCCGAGCCAGCGAGCGACACTTCACCGCTATTTCCAATTGCGATCAGCACATTTCGCACAAAGCGGTTGCGCCCGATGCGTTTGATAGGCGACCCGGAGAATTTGGCTCTGAACTGGCGGTCGTCAAGCGTCGCCAGTTGCGCGAGGGGCGGCGAGATCAAATCGGCCCGTGCCTTGAGCTTTGCCTCATGGGCGGCACTGGCAAATTTGTTCCACGGGCACGCGGCAAGACAATCGTCGCACCCGTAAATTCGATTGCCCATGGCTGGGCGAAGCTCCGGCTCAATCGGGCCGTCATGCTCAATGGTGAGATAGGAGATGCATCGCCGCGCATCGAGCCTGTAAGGCGATGGAAAAGCGTTGGTCGGGCAAATGTCGAGGCAAGCGCTACAACTCCCGCAATGGTCACCGTCGGTTTCATCGACCGGCAGGTCAAGCGTTGTCAGAATGGAACCCAGGAACAAGTATGACCCATGTTCACGGCTCACCAGATTTGTGTGCTTGCCCTGCCAACCCAGCCCGGCTCTTGCGGCCAGTGGCTTCTCCATCAAGGGTGCCGTGTCGACAAACACTTTGACATCTGCCGCCTCACCAAAGCGCTTGGTGTGCGCCACCAGTTTGGATGCGAGCGTCTTGAGCTTACCCTTGATGACATCGTGATAGTCACGATTGCGGGCGTAGACGGAGATTGTGCCATGCTCACGCGCTGCAAGGTCTGCAGTCAAACATGCCAGCGGATCGTCATCCGGTCCGTAGTTGAAGCCCAGCATAATGGCGCAACGCGCTTCGCTCCACATGGCCTGGGGGTCAGCGCGGCGGCTGGCCGTGTCGTCCAGCCAGGCCATGGATGCGTGGTGACCATCGCCAAGCGCAATTTGAAGTCGTTCATTCCACTTTGGATCACCGCGGGCGCTGGTCACACGGCAGATGTCGAAACCCAGATCAGTGGCGTCCGCCTGAAGCTTGACTTTGAGGGCTTCAGAAGTCGAGGTCGGCATAATGCGGCACGGGTTGCAGGCCCCTCAAACGCTCCGACAGCAACGGCCGAAACGATGGTCGTGACTTCATGCGCGAATACCAGTCTTTGAGGTTCGGATAATCGTCAAAAGGGACTTCGCCGATATAGTCCAGAACGGACAAAGCCGCCGCTGCCGCAAGGTCACCGACGCTCATCCGGTCACCGCCCAGCCAGGATCGCGTGCCCGTCAGCCATTCAGAATATTGCATATGGTAGGTGATGTTGGCGCGCGCTGCGCGAATGGTGGCTGCGTCAGGGGATCCGCCGCCCTGCTCATGGGTCATAAACAGCTTTTCCACCCGTTCGCGCACAAGATAGCGGGTCACATCGGTTTCCAGTTTGCCCAGATACCAATCCACAAGGCGCCGGGCTTCGGCCCGCTCAAACGGGTCTTCGGGCAAAAGCCGTCGCTCACGAGCCATGGTGCCGCGCGTCTCATCAAGATATTCGGAAACCGGTGCGTAGCCGCATATGGCGGGGCGCGCATCTTCCACCAGCACGGGCAAAGTTCCCAACGGGTTCATGGTCAAAAAAGCCGTGTCCCTCTCCCACAGGCGTTGCTCGATGGGTGTGAACTCAATGTCGTACTCGGACAGGGCCAGGCGGGCGAACCGCCCGGGCGCGGACATGGGGTGGTGGTGCAAGGTCAACATGACGGCAATCTATCCGCTCCGTCGCAATAGACAATCTTTAGCTTTGTCCGTTAGCGCTTTGCGCGAGCAATTTTGTCGTGGTTGTAGGCCGGGGAAAATCATGGAAACCGAAACCATCGTTCAGGCGATCATTCTGGGCTTTATAGAAGGACTTACGGAGTTCATTCCGGTCTCTTCCACGGGCCATATCCTATTGGCTGGCGAGTTTCTGGGCTTCAGGTCGGAAGGCAAGGTGTTTGAAATTGTGATCCAGCTTGGAGCGATCCTTGCGATCATCTCGGTCTATTTTGCGCGCCTTTGGAACCTGTTCATCACTTTGCCGTCCAGCGCCACCAGCCGCCGTTTTGTGGTCGGCATCGTTTTGGCTTTCTTGCCCGCCGCCTTTGCCGGGGTCTTGCTCCACAGTTTCATCAAGGACGTACTGTTTGAAACACCCGTATTGATCTGCATTTCCCTTATTGTTGGGGGGGTAATTCTGTTGTGGATTGACAGGTTGCCGCTCACGCCACGCTACAACGATGTTACGGAATATCCGTTGTCGCTTTGCCTTAAAATCGGTCTGTTTCAAATGCTTGCCCTGGTGCCCGGTACATCCCGCAGTGGCGCAACGATTGCCGGCTCTTTGCTCATGGGCACGGACAAGCGCTCCGCCGCCGAGTTCACCTTCTTCCTTGCCATGCCCACCATGTTCGGTGCCGTGGTGTTTGACATGTATAAGAACCGTGATGTGCTCAATGCCGACGATCTGGGCTTGATCGCCATCGGTTTTGTCGTCGCTTTCTTCTCAGCACTTTTGGTCGTTCGCAAGCTGCTCGACTTTGTCACGAGCTATGGTTTTGCCCCCTTCGCCTATTGGCGATTGTTTGTTGGCACCGTAGGTCTCATCGGCCTATACGCGGCTTCGTAGAAGCCACCATTCTATGCTGGCGCTGAGACAATGGCGTCAGCACGGCCATGCGGGGATATCGAGGCCAGACCTTTTGGCCAAGATATTTCCACCCACGGGTCCCGTGCGGATCAGCGCAACAGCCCGCCCATGGCCAGAGGCATCACCATGCCAAGGAAGTCTGGCACCCGCATCTCTATGCCATTGATCTCAAGCATCTGACCCCGCGCTTCGGGAATATTTATCTCCCAGCTATCAACCCGTTCAGCGCCGCTGCCCTGTGTCTCTGCAATGGCCACCATTGTGTTGATCGCAGACATGGCGGCGCGAAGGCCCTCCTGTTGATTGCGCCATTCGCGCCGTTCCCTCGGCTCCGCATCCGGGCTGGGAGCTGGTG
>JBCBZX010000194.1:0-5857 GCA_039815105.1 Pseudomonadota bacterium | reverse complement strand
TGCTGGGAACAGCTGGACTTCTTTCACTCCGATAGCAGCGGGCAAGAGATCAACCATGCACTGGAAGTTGCGCAGGCGGTCGGCTTCGTTTTCTCCACCAAGGATACCAATACGGAACGTCTCAACTTTGGCGTCCATGGCGAAGGTGGCAACTGAGCTGGCAGCCAGAGTGGCAGCAGCAGCGGTGGCGAGCAGGATGTTCTTAAGCACGGGGTTTCTCCCAATGTGTACTGTTCTGCGGGTTGGTTCGGCCGTCTGGTTTGCGGAAGGTTCCCGCTATGCCAGACCCCCGACCGGGAGAGGCCTGGCAATCTAGATTGTCGCTAGCTTGCGCGCTCTCTGGCAGGTTTCACCGCAACTGGTGTTGCTGGAGCCCGCGCCTCTTGAGGTGCATGGCGTGACTCAAGCACGCGCTTCGGGGCTGCCTTGGGCGCTTTAGGCACGGCGAGCGAAGTTGAAGTGACTGCCTCAGAGAAAGCGTCTTCAAGACCCTCAGCGCCGTAGATGCGTCGGGCAGCAGCTTCGGTCAGTTCATCTGGACCGCCATCAAATACGACTTTGCCGCCCTGCATGCCGATGATGCGCTCGCAAAACGAGCGAGCCGTGTCGAGCGTATGTAAGTTGGTGATGACCGTCAGGCCGTCACGCTCATTAATGTCTTTGAGGGATTGCATCACGATTTGCGCGTTGCGGGGATCGAGAGAAGCGATCGGCTCATCGGCAAGGATGACCTTGGGTTCTTGCATCAGAGCCCGCGCGATAGCCACACGCTGCTGCTGACCACCAGACAATGTGCCTGCGCGTTGCATGGCCGTTTTCTCAATTCCCAGACGCTGGAGGGCGGCAATTGCCATCGCCCGTTCTTCGTCGGAAAACATGTTGAGCAGGCTAGACAGCGTGGACCGATGATTGAGCCGGCCCAACATCACATTGGTCAACACGTCGATGCGGGGAACCAAATTGAACTGTTGAAAGATCATAGCGCAATCGCGTTGCCAGTTGCGAAGCTGCTGTCCTTCGAGACGCGATACACTTGTGCCCTGATATGCGATCTCGCCGTCTGAGGTCCCGATCAATCGATTGATCATGCGCAGGAGCGTGGATTTACCGGCACCGGACGCTCCGATAATCCCGACCATCTGGCCCTCGGGGATGGAAAGTGTGACGCTGTCTACCGCAGTGTTCGTTCCAAAGCGACGCGTTACCTGATTCAGTTCGAGAGCCATGTCATCCCCTGAGCTAAAGCGGACCAACATGTCCGCGACGTCCTCAAGGGCACCCGTATTGGGAAAGTACGAAGGCTGTATGTCAGTTTTTTCGCAGTTCCGTGACAGTGGATAGAGCTGCTGCTGAAATTATGAAACGACTGTTTTTACAGATATTTAGAAACGAAATCAGCGGCGCTTAGCGAGCGAAAATCCGGAAGGGCTGTGTGCAACTTGTCATGATCCCAGTGCCACCATGACAACTTAATCAAGCCTTCGACCGTTTGGTCGTCAAAACGGGGCTTTATGGGCTTCGCCGCTACGCCGCCGACAACCATAAAAGCCGCCACGTCCTTGGACACAACAGCGCCTGCACCAATGACCGCTCCATCGCCGATTGTCACGCCAGGCAAGATGGTTGCACCATGACCAATCCAGACGTCGTGCCCAATCTTCACCGCGTTTTCACGGCGCCAGCCAAAGAACTCTTCTTCATTGGCTGCGCCGTCAAAATAGTCCCCAGCACGGTAGGTGAAGTGGTGCTGGGTCGCGCGCCACGTTGGATGGTTGGTCGCGTTAATGCGCACAAAGCTGGCAATGTTGGCGAACTTGCCTATCGTCGCGCACCACACTGAACCGTGCTCCATGATGTACGAGTAGTCTCCGAACGTGACTTCCGACAGAACGGTGTGTGCTGCCACTTCTGTGTAGCGCCCAAGACTGCTCTGCTGCACACTGGCGGTGGCATCAATCAGCGGCTCAATCCCGAGTTTCTTCTTGGACATTGCTAGGCTCAGGCGGCCTTTGGGGTGGCCGCGAAAGCCGTAACGTCGACGATTTTGTCAGCGACTGCATCGCGCACATCTTGGTCGTGAAAGATGCCCAACATGGCGACGTTGGCCGCCTGCTTCTCACGGATCATTTCGATGACCACTCCGCGATTGCGGGCGTCCAGAGAGGCGGTCGGCTCATCGAGCAGCAATATCGGATGATCGGTGATGAAGCCTCGGGCGATGTTCACACGTTGCTGTTCACCGCCGGAAAAGGTTGCGGGCGGCAGATCCCAAAGCGCTTCTGGTAGATTCAAACGAGCCAGAAGATCGCGTGCCCGGGCACCGGCGGATTCGTGATCCACGCCGCGGGTGACCAGCGGCTGAGCGACAACTTCGAGGGCGGACACACGCGGCAGAACACGCAGGAATTGGCTCACATAGCCAATAGTTCGGTCACGTATGGAGATAACTGTCCTTGGAGCGGCTGTGGCAAGATCAACAACTTGCTCGGAGTGCCAGACCTCAACATACCCCTCATCGATCCCATAATTGCCGTACAGCATTTTCAGGATCGAGGATTTGCCCGCGCCCGAAGGCCCGCCAAGCACATATGTTTTGCCGGCTTCAAGCGAGAAGCTCACATCGGAGACAACAGGTATTTCCGCACCGCCGCGCAAATGCACGGTAAAGCCCTTGGCGATTTGGATTGCCGCTAGCGGCTGCTTGGCATCGACCATGGTTACACCTGCAAAATGGATGAGACGAGAAGCTGAGTGTAGGGCTCACGTGGATCGTCGAGCACCCGGTCGGTCAAACCGCTTTCGATGACTTGCCCGTCTTTCATAACGAGCATCCGATGCGAGAGAAGTCGCGCCACCGCCAGATCATGCGTGACCACGATGACGGCCAATCCCAAATCAGTCACCAGCCCGCGAACCAGATCGAGAAGTCGCGCCTGTACCGACACATCCAAACCGCCGGTTGGCTCGTCCATGAAGACAAGGCGCGGCGCGGTCACAAGATTTCGGGCTATCTGGAGGCGTTGGCGCATGCCACCAGAGAAGGTTCGCGGCTGGTCGTCGATACGATCCACCGCGATCTCAACCCGTTCGAGCCAATCCCCTGCCCTTCCACGGATGTTTCCATAGTGCCGCTCACCCACAGCCATGAGCCGTTCGCCGACATTGGCCCCGGCCGACACTGTCATGCGCAGACCGTCGGCAGGGTTCTGGTGAACAAATCCCCAATCCGTGCGCATCAAGAAGCGACGCTCCGCTTCACCCAGCTCAAACAAATCGCGCATCACACCATCGCGCATCTGATAGTGGACCCCACCGGTGGTGGGTTGGAGCCTTGTGGAGACGCAGTTAAGCAGCGTCGTTTTCCCAGAGCCGCTCTCGCCTACAATTGCCAGCACTTCGCCTGGAAACAGCTCGAAGCTCACTTCTTCACAGCCAAGCCGCCGACCGTAGAATTTGCCGATGCCGTCGACTTTGAGTAGCGGTGTTTCTGTTGTCTGAGTGCTCATTCCGCAGCCTCCAGACCGGCCGCTGCTGCGCTCATTGGTCCGAAGAAACCGGCAGCCCGCCGACGTTCACAGAAGTCGGTGTCAGAACAGCAATAGAGACGGCTGCCTTTGTCATCGAGCACGACTTCATCAAGATAAGCATTCTCCGCGCCACAGAGGCCACAGGGAACATCGAACTTGTTTACCTCGAACGGGTGGTCCTCAAAGTCGAGGCTCACAACCTTGGTAAAGGGCGGGATGGCGTAGATGCGCTTTTCGCGACCGGCGCCAAACAGTTGGAGTGCGGCGCAGTTATCCATCTTCGGATTGTCGAATTTCGGGGTGGGTGACGGATCCATCACGTAGCGATCTTCCACCATCACGGGATAGGCATAGGTCGTCGCAATGTGGCCGTTGCGAGCGATGTCTTCGTAGAGTTTTACATGCATCAGCCCATATTCCTCGAGAGCGTGCATCACGCGCGTTTCGGTTTCACGTGGCTCCAAGAAGCGCAGTGGCTCCGGGATTGGAACCTGGTAGACTAGAACCTGATCGTTAGTCAGCGTCTTTTCCGGGATGCGGTGGCGGGTCTGGATGACACTGGCTTCTTCGGTATGGGTTGTGGTCTCGACGCCTGCCGTTTTCTCAAAAAACTTCCGAATGGAGACGGCATTGGTGGTGTCATCGGAACCTTGGTCGATTACCTTCAAGACATCGTCGGCACCCAGAATGCTCGCCGTCACCTGAACCCCGCCCGTACCCCAGCCGTAGGGCATCGGCATTTCGCGACTGGCGAAGGGCACCTGATAACCCGGAATGGCGATGCCCTTGAGGATCGCACGCCGGATCATACGTTTCGTCTGCTCATCCAAGTAAGCGAAATTATAGTCGGCAATCTTGGGCACGTTGTCTCGGTCAAGCACGCCCAGTTCGCACAGAGCGGCACTTGTCTGCTCCGCGTCTTCGAACTGGATTGTGGTCAGCCCGGCCTTTTCGGCTCCAGCCACATTGGTGGCGCTGTCATCGATGAAAATACACTCGTCGGCGCGTAGGCCATTGCGACTGAGAAGTCGCTCGAAGGCGGCGGCTTCCGGCTTCATCAGGCGCTCATGGGCTGAGACAAAGACGTCCTCCATACGCTCAACAACCGGAAAGTTGCGCTTCAGAGCGTCGAAGGCGAGGGATCCACAATTGGTCATACCAAGCACTCGGATGCCCTGGTCCAACAGCGATTGGATCAGGGGCATCGTACCCTCCACCGGCATTTGGTGAGCCAAACCGATATGATTAACATAGGTCTGCAGAAACTTCGCGCGCTCAGGATTAACTTCGCGCATGGCCAACAGAGACGCCTCGACATCCTCGCCGGCATCCATGACACCTCCAACCCACGCCTGAAAGTCGTGGCGCTGCATCTCGGCATCAGCCTCCAGCGGTGAAACTCCGATTGAGCCGAATGCCAACTCAGGCTGCCACTTATTGATGACGTTGCCGAAGTCAAAAATAACGGTGGAGAGGGTCATTACGCGGCCTCCGGCATGGTCGTGGGCGTCTGGTCGTCCGTTTGATCTGCGGAAGAAGCGTCATGCTCGGCCCGCATCATGCGCACCAGCTCCAGCTCTGCCTGAAAGTCGACATAGTGGGGGAGCTTCAGATGCTCGACGAAGCCGGTCGCCTGCACATTGTCGGAGTGCGAGATGACAAATTCCGGGTCCTGGGCCGGAGCAACAATATCCTCACCCAGTTCCTCCGCTCGCAGAGAACGGTCACAGAGTGCCATGGACATCGCCTTGCGCTCGGACTGGCCGAGGACCAGCCCGTAGCCGCGGGTGAACTGGGGCGGCACGGTTTTCGATCCAGCAAACTGATTGACCATCTGGCATTCGGTAAGCCGAATGCGGCCCAATGTGACGGTGATACCCAGCTCGGGCACGAGGTAACGGACGTCTACCTCACCGATGCGGATCTCACCGGCAAATGGGTGGGATCGGCCAAAGCCGCGCTGCGTGGAGTAGCCCAGCGCCAGTAGAAAGCCCTCATCGCCTCGCGACAGCGCCTGAAGTCGCTCCTCGCGGCTCATGGGAAACTCGATTGGCGTGCGCGTGATGTCACCTGGCGCACCCATTGCCTCTGTCGCTTCTGACGGGTCGCCATCTCCCTCAATGAGACCTTCCTGCGCAAGAATGTCCGACACGCGCATCGCTGGCGCAGCCGTCGCATCACCTCGCGCGGGTGGGGCATCAACACTCTTTTGCGTGGCCAGACCTGGATCCAGCAAACGGTGCGTGTAGTCGAAGGTCGGTCCCAGCATCTGGCCGCCCGGGAGATCCTTATAGGTGGCCGAGATGCGGCGTTCGATTAGCATCTGGCCG
>JBCBZX010000360.1:0-2965 GCA_039815105.1 Pseudomonadota bacterium | reverse complement strand
GCAGCAATAGGTGCTGTAACGGCTCGTAATATACGCTTTCCTAAAGAAACTTTCACGAATCCTAGGTTAACCGCATAATCCGAAGGCCGTTCTGGCCACAGAGCAGACCCGATGAGCAAAACCGAGAAAAAACCCCCGGACGCATCCAACCCGGACGCCAGGCGAGGTGTTAAAGACCTTCAAGAGGCGCGGCACTGGCTGCAAGCGCGGGGCATTGAAGACATTGAGGTCATCACTGCAGATCTCGCGGGCATGGCGAAAGGCAAAATGCTGCCCACATCCAAGTTTCTGCAAAATCCGCACCTGGCGCTTCCCGG
Organism: Pseudomonadota bacterium; assembly: GCA_039815105.1. Taxonomy (GTDB): domain Bacteria; phylum Pseudomonadota; class Alphaproteobacteria; order Rhizobiales; family Rhizobiaceae; genus JBCBXA01. The sequence goes on along the minus strand of JBCBZX010000360.1, from coordinate 2,648 downwards.
CTCTCTTTTCCAGCAGACCATCTCGGGTGACTACCCCGAGGAAAGCGCCACTTTCGAATATGATCCTGCGGATGGCGATTTGCGCCTCGAGCCCGACTTTTCCACCTTGTCGGAAGTGCCGTGGGAAACCGACCCGACCGCGCAGATCATCTGCGATGTGAAGCAACTCGACGGAACGCCGTCCGAACTGGTGCCTCGAAATTTACTGCGCCGTATTCTCGCACACTATAAAGACCGCGGGTGGCAACCGGTTGTGGCACCTGAAATCGAATTTTACCTGGTTCGGCAGAATCCTGATCCAGATTATCCACTGGAGCCACCCATCGGACGGTCAGGGCGTCAGATCATCGGTGGCCAGTCCTACTCTATTTCCGGTATCAATGAGTTCGACGAGATGATCGACGACTTGTACGATTATTCGGAACGCCAAGGCCTGGAGATTGACACGCTCATCCATGAGGAAGGTGCCGCGCAGCTGGAAATCAATATGCGGCACGGCGACCCGTTGGAGTTGGCGGATCAGGTTTTGGCCTTCAAACGCACCATACGTGAAGTGGCCATGGCCCATGGCATGTATGCAACCTTTATGGCCAAGCCCATCCAAAACCAGCCCGGCAGCGCCATGCATATCCATCAGTCGGTGGTGGACGCCGATACTGGATCGAACGTTTTCGTCGATGAGACCGGCCATGACACCCAACTCTTCCGCACATTCATTGGCGGTTTGCAGCTCTATATGCCGGCGGCCATTTCGATGGTTGCGCCATATGTGAACTCGTACCGACGATTGATACAGTCGGCATCGGCACCCGTGAATATGGCATGGGGCGTCGACAACAGGACGGCCGGGTTGCGGGTTCCCGTCTCAGAACCTGCGGCCCGACGTGTGGAAAATCGCGTGCCGTCTTCGGATGCGAACCCCTATCTCGCAATAGCAGCCTCCCTGGCCTGCGGTTATCTAGGCATGACGGAGCAGATCATGGCCAATTCTCCGACCGAGGAAACGGTCAATGAGGATGACATCAGCCTGCCCCGGGGCTTGCTGGAAGCCGTTAACGGCCTTGAAGCGTGTGAGCCGCTGGAGGGCATTCTCGGCACGCGCTTTGTAAACACATATGCCGCCATCAAACGCCTTGAATATGAGACCTTCATGCAGGTTATCAGCCCGTGGGAACGGGAGCATTTGCTGCTGAACGTGTGATCGAGATCAACACGCCCACTGGATTGGGAGCAGGCATCCGCTGATTGAGGCCAGATAAATTTCAAACGATTAAATTTCTATCTCGCCTAACCGATAAAGTGATGCTACTAGGCGGTATGAGCACCAAGATCATTCCAGTTGAGCCCTTCGATTTCGTCGTTTTCGGCGCGACCGGAGATTTGTCGGAACGCAAACTCATCCCGGCCTTGTATCACCGGCTTCAGGTCGGCCAGATCGTGCATTCCAAGGAGGCGCCCTGCCGCATTATCGGCGCTTCACGATCCAAAATGACCCGAAAAGCGTTCCAGGATTTCGCCCGCAACGCAATCAATGAGCATGTCGCGGAAGAGGATCTTGATGATGAAACCATCGAAACTTTCCTTGGGCTGCTTCACTACTTGTCCATCGACGCAACCACCGACGCCGGATGGAAAGAGCTCAAAGAACTCATCGGCACAACGCCGCAAGATGATGCACGGATCCGCTTGTTTTATCTTGCCGTTGGTCCGACTGTGTTCCCTCCCATCGTGGAGCGGTTGGCATCTTTTGACCTCAACTCGGCCAACTCCCGCCTGGTCATCGAAAAGCCCATCGGACGCGACCTGGAGTCCGCCGTTGCGCTGAACGACACTGTGGGCCGTGCCTTCAGCGAAGATCAGGTGTTCCGCATCGACCATTATCTGGGCAAGGAAACCGTCCAAAACCTGATGGCGCTGCGCTTTGCCAACGTGTTGTACGAGCCGGTGTGGAACAACGCGCATATCGACCATGTGCAGATCACTGTGGCCGAGACGCTGGGCGTTGGCGGACGGGGAAATTATTACGACAAGGCCGGCGCCATGCGGGACATGGTGCAGAACCATTTGCTGCAACTGCTCTGCCTGACCGCCATGGAGCCGCCCGCCCGTTTTGATGCTAATGCAGTGCGCGATGAAAAGTTGAAAGTGTTGCGTGCGCTGACGCCCCTGGGCAAGGAAGAGGTAAAGCACCTTACCGTGAAGGGTCAGTATCGCGCAGGCGCAATAGATGGCGAAGCGGTCAAATCCTACACAGACATGATCGACGCCGAGGAGAGCAACACAGAGACCTTTGTTGCGCTGAAGGCCGAAGTGTCCAACTGGCGTTGGTCCGGCGTGCCTTTTTATCTGCGCACAGGTAAGCGGCTGGCCACCAAAGTCTCTGAGATCGTGGTGCAGTTCAAACCCATGGGCCACAACATCTTTGGTCGTGTGGACGACGATCTGGAAGCCAACAAACTGGTCATCCGCCTTCAGCCCAATGAGGGCGTAAAGCAGTATATGATGATTAAAGACCCGGGCCCTGGCGGCATGCGCTTCACCCAAGTACCCCTGGATATGAGCTTTGCCGACAGCTTTAACATTCGTAACCCAGACGCATATGAGCGCCTTATCATGGACGTGGTGCGCGGCGACCAGACGCTGTTTAT
>JBCBZX010000371.1:0-2861 GCA_039815105.1 Pseudomonadota bacterium | reverse complement strand
GGCATTGGGTGAAATCTGAATGCCTGCGCCTTCTAAGGACGGCCCGCTCCGCTTCTCGAAAACACGAACGGTCCAGCCGGTGCGGGCCAAAGCCAAGGCACAAGCGCATCCTGCAATTCCGCCGCCATTGACCTGGGCTATTCGCAATTGCGGCACAGTTAAGCCGCCGCGTTGTACTCGCAGCCGGCTGGGATCGTCTCATTGCCCTTCAGCGAGCTGTTGTAGCGATATAGCGTAGAGCAGTAAGAGCAGACAGCTTCATTGTCGCTGCCCATGTCGATAAAGATGTGCGGGTGATCAAATGGCGGATTGGCTCCACAGCACATGAATTCCTTTACACCGATTTCCACGACCGAGGCGCCGATGTCGTTCTGAAAATGTGGTGTGCCATGTTCGGCCATGGGATTCTCCTTGCGTTGACGCTTGTTATCGCGACATGACCACCTCAAACAAGGCCGCGAAGAGCGGCAATTGCTATGCGCCATGGCGCGAATGGCAAAGATGCAGAAGGTACTGGCAATGAGCACCGAGATCACCGAACATTTCGCGGACGTTAACGGCGTCAATTTGGCCTATCTCGCTGCGGGCCCCGAAGACGGGCCAGTCGTGACTCTTGTCCACGGTTTCGCATCCAACGCCCATGTGAATTGGCAGGAGACCGGTTGGATCAGGTATCTTGCCCGCGCCAGTTACCGGGTCATCGCGCCAGACAATCGCGGGCATGGCCGGTCTGATAAATTCTACCGACGCGACGACTATTCCATCGAAACCATGGCCCGTGATGTGGTCGGCCTCTGGGATGTGCTCAACATAGGCCGCAGTTATGTCGTCGGGTATTCCATGGGCGCCCGCATCAGCTTGCGTCTGGCAAGCCTGTTCCCCCATCGCGCCCTAAGCTTGTCGATTGGCGGCAATGGCGACGGCATAATTAGGGATCGCAGCGGTTGGCAAGACATAGCAAATGCCCTGTTGGCTGGATCTGATGACGACCCGGTTGTCAGCGGGCAAGGTCAGGTTTTCCGAACATTTGCTCAGCGCACAGGGTCCGATTTGCCAGCACTGGCCGCATGTGTTTTGGGCGCATTGCAGCCGTTCACCGCCGAAATGATCAGGGCCATCGATACCGATGTTCTCATCGCCGTTGGAACCAAGGATGATGTGGCTGGAGACCCACAGGCGCTTGCAGATTTGATGCTCAGAGCAAAAGTGCTGCATTTGGAGGGCAAAAATCATATGTCCGCCGTTGGGGACAGAGATTGGAAGAATGAGACGCTGGCTCATTTTGGCTCGTAACTCTAAAAACGTTTGAGCATTTCCCTAGCGCCTGAACGTCACTACATTAGCTGAACCGCAATGGAGGTCGCCATGATCACAGATCGCAATGTACGTGCTGCTGCCGGAGAGCCCGCTGCCACTCTGGACCCGATTTGGCATCAATTGCGCCTCGAGGCTCAATCGGTGGCGGAGGCAGAGCCCGCGCTCACCAGCGCCATCAATTCAGCTGTGTTGCGGCAGACCAGCCTTGAGGGTGTTGTTGCCGGCCGTGTCGGCGAGAGGTTGCGCGTGCAACTGAGCGGTTTGGGTATGGAGCCGGAAGCTCTGCGCCAAGCTTTCAAGCAAATGGCAACTCAAAGGCGGGAATGGTCGATTGTTTTGCGTGCCGACTTAGCCGCTGTTTTTGATCGTGATCCTGCCTGTGATCGATATCTCGATCCTGTCTTGTATTTCAAAGGGTTCCAGGCGCTCCAGGCGCATAGGCTGGCCCACTGGCTCTGGAGTGAGGGGCGGCGAGATTTTGCCTTGGCAGTGCAGAGCGCGGTATCGGCCGCATTCCAAGTGGATATTCATCCAGCAGTGCCGGTCGGGCGTGGTATTTTTATGGATCACGCCACGGGTATCGTCATCGGGTCAACCGCACGTTTGGGTGACAATGTATCGATTTTGCAAGGTGTCACTTTAGGCGGTACAGGTAAGGAAGAGGGTGACCGCCATCCCAAGGTGGATTCAGGGGTCCTTATCGGTGCCGGCGCACAGGTGCTGGGCAATATAAACATCGGCCATTGCAGCCGTGTTGGTGCAGGCTCGGTGGTTCTCTCGGATGTTCCTGCCATGAAAACTGTGGCCGGTGTGCCAGCCAAAATCATTGGCGAAGCGGGGTGCGCCGAACCGGGACGCTCCATGGACCACATGCTGGTACCCGATGGTGCGCCCGAGTTTTAATACAAGCTGTCTTCTACGGGTCACTTTCCACATGCAGATGAGGCTGATAGGGACCGGCAGCCAAGCCGGATGCCTGATTTGTGGACTGATCTGAAAATATCAGGCCCTGATCCAGCGGCCCAAATTCACAGGAAACACGATGAAAAAAGATGAGATCGACAAGTTGCAGGCTTATTTCCGCCGCACCTTTGGAAACGCCCAGCTAAGTGTGAAGCCGCGGCCGCGAAAAGATGATTCTGCGGAAGTGTTTCTTGGTGAAGACTTTATCGGCGTTTTGTTTCGCGATGAGGATGAGGGCGAGCTGAGCTACAATTTTTCTATGGCCATTCTGGATTTCGATCTTGAGGAAGAGGCTGAGTAGTCATGGCTTTGTTCGCCCTTGGAGAAACGAAACCGGTCGTTCCTGATGAATTCCACTGGATTGCGGACTGCGCTCGGCTCATTGGGGATGTGACAATCCAACGAGATGTCGGAGTTTGGTTTGGATGCGTACTACGGGGCGACAATGAGCCAATTTCAATTGGCGAACGTTCCAATGTTCAAGAACATGTCGTCATGCACACGGACCCTGGGTTTCCACTGGTGGTCGGCAAGGGCTGTACCATCGGGCACAAAGCCATGCTGCATGGCTGCACAATTGG
>JBCBZX010000278.1:0-4105 GCA_039815105.1 Pseudomonadota bacterium | reverse complement strand
CTATTTGCGTTGTCTCAACCGCATGAATGACACCATCGACATCTGCCGCGTGACGGGCAGCATCGAAATTGATGGGCAGGACATATATGACCCGGCCGTTGATGTGGTGGAACTGCGAGCCAGCGTGGGCATGGTGTTTCAAAAGCCGAACCCGTTTCCCAAAAGCATCTACGAAAACGTCGCTTATGGTCCGAAAATTCATGGGCTTGGCCAAACCAAAACTGATTTGGATGAGATCGTTGAAACCAGTCTGCGCCGGGCTGGACTGTTCGATGAGGTGAAGGATCGGTTGGATGCTCCGGGAACCGGTCTGTCCGGCGGTCAACAGCAGCGTTTGTGTATCGCCCGGGCCATTGCGGTCTCCCCAACGGTCATTTTGATGGATGAACCATGCTCGGCCCTTGACCCCATCGCAACCGCCATCGTGGAAGAGCTGATCGATGAGCTGCGGGAAAACTACACCATCGTTATCGTGACCCACTCAATGCAGCAGGCCGCGCGCGTAAGCCAAATGACAGCCATGTTCCACCTGGGTGACATCGTTGAGCATGCGGACACAGACACAATTTTCACCAACCCATCCGAAAAGCGCACGCAAGACTACATCACAGGGCGTTTCGGCTAGGTGGCGAGGCTGGTCATACAGCGCGCCGGAAAGACAGTTTTATGAATGATTTGGGCGAACATACCGTCAGCGCCTATGACGATGAGTTGCAGGGCATTGTCGGCAAGATTGTAGAAATGGGCGGCCAGGCCGAGCGCATTCTTGATCAGGCGGTTAGTGCCTTGCTCAAGGGCGACCAGGCCCTGGCACAAACGGCTATTGCCGGCGACAAGCTGCTGAACTCGTTGCAGCGTGATGTGGATGAGCAGGCTGTCCTGGTCATCACACGCCGGCAGCCAGTGGCTCAGGACTTGCGCGAGTTGATCGGAGCGATCCGACTGTCCAGTGACATTGAGCGCATTGGTGACCTTGGCAAAAACATCGCACGCCGGGCATTGCAGATCGATGGGTCAATCAAGCCACAGGCGGCTTACGGCATCGAGCATCTGACTGATCTGGCGTCCGAGCAAGTCAAAAATGTCCTCGATGCCTATGCGGAACGCGACGTGGTTCGGGCACAGGATGTCTGGAAACGGGACAGTGAAATCGACAGTGTTTACATGTCGCTGTTCCGCGAGTTGCTGACTTACATGATGGAAGACCCCCGTCAGATCAGCAGCTGCACCAGTCTTCTTTTCTGCGCCAAGAACGTCGAGCGCATCGGCGACCATGCCACCAATATTGCTGAAACGATTTACTACATTGAAGAAGGCGAGGTGTACTCGCCCGATGCTGATGTGCCCCATCATCAGCGCGGTGGGAACGTTTGAAGCCTGAGCACCCATCTGAAACCCATCGGAGCAAACTGATATGAGCGCCCGGGCCAAACCAATGCTCAACGCTGGACCCAAGGTCTGGATCGTCGAAGATGAGGCCGCAATCGGGTTGCTGCTTCAGTATAACCTCGAAGCCGAAGGTTATGATGTCCGCCTGATTGAGCGCGGCGATGATGCTGAAATTGCGCTGCAGGAAGAGCAGCCGGACTTGCTATTACTGGACTGGATGTTGCCCGGCCTTTCAGGTATCGAGCTTTGCCGACGTCTGCGGGAACGACCCGCCTCTCGCGATCTTCCAATTATCATGTTGACCGCCCGTGGCGAAGAAGATGAGCGCATCCGAGGTTACACCACCGGCGCTGATGATTATATCACCAAGCCGTTTTCGCTGCCCGAACTCCATGCGCGCACCAAGGCGCTACTGCGCCGGGCGCGGCCGGAGGTCGTCTCGTCACTTTTGCACGCTGGCGATATCGAACTCGACCGCGAGTCCCACCGTGTTCATCGCAATGGCCGCGAGTTGCGCCTGGGTCCAACTGAGTTTCGCCTGTTGGAATTTCTTATGAAGGCGCCGGGCCGGGTCTACACACGCGAGCAGTTGTTGGACGGCGTGTGGGGCAGAGACATTTATGTTGATGAGCGCACGGTTGATGTGCATGTCGGGCGCCTGCGCAAAGCCATCAATAAGGGCAAGCAGCCCGACCCAATACGCACAGTGCGCGGGGCCGGCTATTCGCTGGACGACAAATTTGTGGCCAGGGCGAACTGACCACCGCGGCAAACCGACCAATTGTCTGGTCGATGACTGCCTTTCGGGCAAGCGGTGGGATCACAAATACCCTGTGCGCGCTTGGCAGCTATTATTTCTGCAGCTTGTGCCTGACCTCTATCAGCCGGCCGGTCATAGCTTGGCTGCCCTCATATGGCCCTTCTCAATTAGGCTCTGCGGCGCCCGCCATTGGATGGTTGGTAAGCGATATTGCAGTGGTACTCGCAATAGGGCGCACCCTCTTTGACCGGCTGTCCACAGAAGCTGAAGTCGGAAGAAGTCGGGTCGCCAGCCGGCCATTTGCAGGTCTTTTCGCTCACTTCCAGCAGTGTCAATTGTTGCGACAGTGGTATGACCACATCCTCTGCGGCTTGCTCCAGGCGATATTCTGTTTCTGGTGCAGCATCATCCTTCATGGCAACATTACCCACCACGACACTGCTGCCCATTCGGCGACTTTGTGCACCGGCAGACGACGAGGCGCCTGCAGCGCCCGCACCGGAACGAGCACCCGATGATGGCTTCTTGCGCGGTGTGCGCGGCGCGGAAGAAGGTGCCTTCACGCGACCGGACATGCCGAGACGATGAACTTTGCCAATGACGGCATTGCGGGTCACACCGCCCAGCTGAGCCGCAATCTGGCTTGCACTCAGCCCTTCGAGCCAGAGCTTCTTGAGAAGTTCGACGCGGTCATCAGTCCAGGAAACGGAAGACATGGTCTCTCCTTTCTTGCCGTGCGCCCGTCCAGCCCGGTTGATCCGGCAGACTCCGCTCTCGTTCCCTGAATCAAGTCAGGGCTAACAAACACAGTTCTCTTTAGGGGAACGGCGCAGCAGCGTGTGAATTCTATGTTGTGAATGTAGGGTAGCCCCGAATCTGCGACAAGAGTCCCGACCGTTACCTCACGTTATACGCAGCAGTTTTCCCCAAGACGAATTTGGGGAAAAGGCGCTCATGGGTCTTGAAAGCCAAATGCGCTGCTCCGGAGAGACACGCCATGCCACTCATCTTCTCCGCAACAAAATTTGACAATTGGGCTGTTGGCCGCGATAGCTCTAGGCAGCGCCCGCGACGCTCCACGTTTTTGTGTGGCCGTCGCGGGCTTTGGTTTTCCTGCCGCACTTTACTTCACAAAATGTGCGGCTGTTGGAGGCGAAATGGCACAGGTCAACACAACGGCGCAACAAAGCTCGTTCGACAACACAGACCCGCTTTTTGGCACATATAATCGTGCACCGGCAGCACTTGTGCGCGGAGAGGGCGTTTGGGCCTGGGATGCGGACGGCCACAAATGGATGGACTTCGGATCGGGCATTGCCGTCAACGCACTGGGCCATGCACACCCCCATCTTGTTAAGGCCGTTCGTGAGCAAGCGGGCCAGATTTGGCACACGTCGAACCTGTTTGAGATAGAAGGTCAAACAAGGCTGGCCCAGCGGTTGGTCGATGCCACCTTTGCCGACAAGGTCTTCTTCTGCAATTCAGGCGCTGAAGCGCTGGAAGGCTGCATCAAAACGGCCCGGCGCTACTTTCATGACAAGGGCGACACGGACCGTCACGAGATCATCACGTTTGAAGGTGCATTCCACGGCCGGACCCTGGCTACCATTGCAGCTGGTGGTCAGGAGAAATATCTGGAGGGCTTTGGCCCAAAGGCCGCCGGCTTCACCCAAGTGCCTTTTGGCGATCATGATGCGTTGAAAGCGGCGATAGGGCCTCAAACCGCCGCCATATTGGTTGAGCCCATCCAGGGCGAGGGGGGCGTGCGGCCGGTGCCGGATCAATGTCTGCGCGGCCTGCGCGAGATGTGCGATGAACAAGGCTTGCTGCTCATATATGACGAAGTTCAAACCGGCGTTGGGCGCACGGGTTGGATGTACGCCTATGAAAAATCAGGCGCAGCGCCGGATCTTCTGGCCACGGCCAAGGGCCTGGGTGGTGGCTTCCCCATCGGTG
>JBCBZX010000013.1:0-20321 GCA_039815105.1 Pseudomonadota bacterium | reverse complement strand
TGCGCGGCCACCTCGGGGCCCTCGCCATCCTCGTCCTCGTTTGGATCGCCGCCGGCTTCGGCACGCTCGTGTCCGCCGCCGGCGTCGGCCTCGATACCCAGGACATCAACCCGCTCGAGGTCACGGTCTATGCCTGCATGGGCCTTGCTGTTGTGCCCGTGGCCGTTCCCGACCTGATTTACAACATCTCATCGCAACTGTGTTGGTACCTGTTCCCGCATTACCGCAGCCATCAGAAATACAATGCCGCCGCCACCTATGTTGGTGTTCTATTGCGACTGTTGACAGTTGCGAGGCGAAACGCCCACGCCGATGCTGAGATTGACCGGCTGGTGAAGGAACGGGACACCAATCCTGTGTTCCTGCTGCCCTTGCAAATGGAGACCGACTTCCAGCTCCGTGCCTACTCCCACTTCTCATCCATGAAGGAGGTGATGGAGCTTGTGATTAAAAGCTTTGGCGAGAACGCACCCGCCACGGCCAAGCTGGTTGTGAAGCTTCACCCCTATGACCCTGCGGTTCAGAATTTCCGCCGCAAATGTCGGCGTCTTGCCGCGCGCTTTGGCGTGTCCGGTCGCGTGGTCTTCATCGATGGTGGCAATGCGGATAAATTGCTGCAGGGCAGCGCGGGGACCGTCACCGTCAACTCCACCATGGGCTTGCAAGCGCTCAAGTCAGACTGCCCGGTTTTTTTGCTCGCCGATGCGAATTACCGAGTTCCCGGCCTTGTAAAGATGGAGGATCTCGACGGCTTTTGGACCGACCAGGGACAAGTCAACGCAGAGCTTCTGGAGGCGTTTCTGACATCTATGACCGCAAGCTGCTTGATCCGCGGCGTGTTCTACAATGAACCGGGGCTGACCCACGCCATCGGAGAAGCCAAACGTCGGATCACAGCCCGCCGGGTGGGCCATCCAATGACGCGCGAAGACTTGGATCCCCGCTCCGTCATCTAGGTGTGGGCTAGACGGTTCTGATATCAGTCCGTCTTGATGGCTTGCAGCACCTCGTCGGACGCCGTTTCGCCATCGGCCAAATGCAAGCGGGCGAGACTTTCCACTGTGCTGTCGCCAGCGGCAGCAGCTCCCCCGTCCTCCCCAAACAATCGTTCATGCAGCTTTTCGGCCAGCGCGGTCAGCGACGCATCGGCATTCACGGCCCCCGCATCCACGGTTATCTCAAGCCCCGCTTCAATGGTTGAGCCAAATTCCACGGCCAGCAGTGAGTCGAGCCCCATATCTGACAATGGCTTGTTGAGGGCTAGGCTATCGGAATCCACGCGCAGGGCGTCGGCCAATTTCTCCCGCAGCCATTGGGCCAAGGCGTGGACACGTTCCCCTGCTTCAATCGCTTGAAGGGTTTCAAGAAAACCATCTTCCTCTCCACCACCTTGGGCCACATGGCGCACCAGGGGCGAGAAAGCCAAACCGCTTGCAATTGGCAAGCGCGATGCCATGCGACCCCAATTTGCAGGCATGGCGAAAACGACGGGCGGCGCGGACTCATCTTCCAAGACCTGCTCCATCAGATCCATGGCTTGCTGGGTCAGCAGTGCGGGTTGGCCGATGACTTTCTCCAGCACGCCCCTCACATTCTCATTGCGCGCCAGATATCCAGCATTGCCAATGGCGCCCCAACCGATGGCAAGCCCGGCTTTGCCGGACGCGGCACGCTCGGTCACCCGCGCCTCTAGAATACGGTTGGCAGCAACATAGTTGGCCTGCCCGGGATTGCCGATCATCGTGGTTGCAGATGAGAAGACCAAAAAGAGCTGGAGATCATCATCTTGAGTGGCTGCGGCCACCGCGTCATCAATATTTGTCTTGGCTTGGAACACATCCTGCCAATCTTCCAGCGTGGCGTCCTTGGCCATGCCGTCGGCCAGCACCAGCGCCGCCTGGACAATGCCGGTGAGGGATCCCGCTTCTTTGCGTATCACATCGAAAGCCGCCGCCAGCTGTTGGGCGTCGCTGGCATCGGCAGCGATGGCTTTCAGAACACAGCCCGTTTCCGCCGTCAGCTCGGCGGCTTTTGCCGCGTGTTCTTCATCAAATTTGCCGCGCCGGGTGATGACGTAAATCGCGCTGGCACCCATGCGGGCCAGCCGTTCAACAGCCGCAAAGCCGAAGCCAGCGGAGCCACCGATAATGGCAATCGCGCCTTCCTTGGGGACACCAGAACCGTGCACCAATTGCGGTTTCTGGCTTGAGCCACCCACCGCTGAACTACGCGTCGTCTGGGGAGGATGTGTAAGAACCAGCTTACCAACGTGGCGGCTGGACTGCATGTCGGCCATAACCGAGCCCAGCAATGACACATCCGTCTGCTCATGGAGTAGCGGCGTCAGATCACCGGCCTGAAGTCGCTCCATAAGTTCCTGAAGGATGCGGCCAGCCATCTCAGGCTCATAACGCAGCAATTGGTCGGTATCGACGCCGTGGAAGGTGATGTTGCGGCGCAATTGTTTCATGAACATCGGACGGTTCTCGTAGAAGTCCCGTTTGCCGAACTCCACGAATTGGCCGAACGGTTTAAGCAAGGAGATACCGTCCTCCACCGCGGCTCCGCTGACCGAGTTCAGGACACATGCAAATTTCTGGCGGCCGTAACGCTCTTCCAACACAGCGGCGAATGACCCGTCGCGGGACTGGGTCACAAACTCGGCGCCGGTGGCCCGGACAACAGCCTGCTTGACGCCGGAACCGGCGGTGGCGACCACCCGACAGCCCAAATGCTGCGCCACCTGGATGGCGGCAAGGCCAAGCGCCCCGGCACCGGCCTGCACCAGAACCAGATCACCTGCTTTCACCCGCGCGCAATCAACCAGGCCATACCAGGCCGTGACGTAGGAGGTCAGCAGCGTCGCGGCGGATGTCATATCCAAACTATCCGGCAACGCAATCGACGCCATTTCCTTGGCAAGCACATGGCTGGCAAAAGCGTCCGACGCGAAAGCCACTGCGCGGTCGCCGGGCTTGAAGCGTGTAACCCCCTCACCCACGGCCACCACAGTACCGGCAGCCTCCATGCCAATCGTGGCGCCGGTGAAACCATCTTCCAAAGCCTCCGCCGGCAGCAGCCGCATGGCATACATCACATCACGGAAGTTTAAGCCGCTGGCTTCTGCGGCCAGCAATATCTCGCCCTTCGCGGGAGTTGGCGTTTCAGCGGGTTCACGGGGCACCGGCTCAAGGACACCGCGCAACCGCCGGGTAAAGACTGGTCGCTCAGCAGGCGGCGGAGCACTCGTTGTTTGATCCAGTGCAAGGTGGCGCATAACCGTTTCACCAGCGCGAGTCACACGAACAGTGTTTTCACCACCATGCCTTGCAATGAGCGCGTCAAGGCCGCCCGAGGGATCGGTATTCGCGTCGACTGCCACATGCGTGAAAGATGGCCAGCCGGCTTCATTGGCCACACACCCCAAAGCGGCCGCCAGCCCTTCCTGCGCCACGTCACCAAGTGTTGTCACCAGCACAAAATGGGTCAGCTGGGCGGCGTCTGCGCCGGCGAGGCCCTGGGCGATACGCTGAATATTGGCCACGCTGTCCGCGCCAATGTTCTGGTTGCGCACATCGAGCGCCATCGTACTTTCCAAAGTGGCTGGAAGTGCGGTTGGCATGATCTGAACAGCCTGAACAGGCGTTGTGCGGTCGGATTTGAGCTGCCAAACTGAGGCATCGATGTCGTTGGGCATTGCGCCGTGCAGACCCAACAGAAACGTCTCGGTTATGCTTTCAGGAACGCCGGCATCCAGCACAACGGTTCCCGCTGCGCATCCGAAAAACTCTGCTGACAGGTCAGGCGTCGCATCCTCATCTGCATCCTGAACCGCATCGGGCATTCGCACGACCAAATCAGCGGGTGGCAGGGTTTCGATCTCCTCGGCAAGTACGATCTTGATGGCCGAGAAACCGGCAAGGTCACTTTGAGCTCGCACCAGCGCTTCCGCATCCTGAACGATGATCTGCACGTCCAATGGCTGATCAGGCCTTGCGCGGCGCAATGTGCCCAAGACCTGCCCGATGACAATTGTCATGCGGCCCCCAGAGAAGCGAAGCCGTGCACGCTTAGGCGAGCCCTCCAGCGCCGACAGGATGCTGGCTGCCAAACGCCCACCCAAACCCACATCAGCCCCGCCGCGCCGCAGGGCGTCCACAAGTTGTGCTTCAGCCGCGATGGCGGCGTCTTTCCCGGCAAGAATATCAGGCGTGGCTTCAATCCGATGGGCCAAAAGGCTCAGCTCGGCGCCGCGATCAGGATGGGCCGCGGCCGCAGTTCGCCATGCAGCGCGCAGATCGTCAACGGAGGACTCCCCGGAAAGAGACAGAACACCGTCATCTTCGGTTGGTTCGAAATCCAGCTCCACCAGCAGCGAGGCGGCGGCTTCCGCATTATCTTCAGTGATAAGGTTCTGCTCCAGAGCCTGATCAAGGGAGAAAAGGCCGGCCTCCAGCCCGGAGGCCTGACCTATAGTCTGGAGACCATGGCTCACAATCCGCGATGCAAGCCCGTCCAGCGGGCTGCCTTGGGGTTGGCCAAGCAGGTCGTCAGCGGGGCGCTGCAGCGGCTCGACTGGCAACCAGCGCGGGGCAAGCAAAGTTTCGCGTGTGATGGTTGGACGTCCTGCCGATGGCATGGGCATCAGGCGCAACCGCTCGATAGCCACCAGTGGTGCCCCGTCTTCGGCAAACAATGCGATGTCGGCGACAACGCTTTCTTCGCTGGCGTGGTGCAGGGTCACCGTCACGCGGCGGGAGGCAGCCTCATTGCCAAAGAAATGGATGGTCTCTGCGCCCTGCGGCACAAAAGTGCCTGCATCGCCATCACCACTGGCTAGCAAAGCCAGAGCGGCCTGAAAGGCACCATCGAGCAGGCCGGGATGAAAGGCCAGCCCATGGTCGGTGGACCGTTCATTGTCCAACGGGTCACCGGGATAGCTCAGCTCTGCCACCACGGTGCGTTCGTCCAAGGTGGCAACCTGGTCGACACATCTGAAATGTGGACCATACTGCAGGTCCAGTGCCTCCGTCAGGGCGTAGAGCTGCCCCTTGGCAAGCACGTCACTGTCGGCACCAACTTGGGGAAGCACCCAGGCCCCAGCGGCGCTTGGCAGACCGGGCAAAACGGTTGCGGTTGCATGGGGTCTAAACGGCCCAAGCTGAACTGCAGGGCGGATGAGCACCGACATGGCGCCAGAGGTCTCGTCCCAACGGGTCTCAACGCTGGTGCATTCTTCCGGGCTGAGCTCCATGGGCCGCATCAGGGCGAAGTCGGTGAGACGTATGGGTGCATCCATATCACCGCCAGCAAAAATGCGCGCCGCACTGAGCATCAGCTCCATCGTTCCCGCGCCAGGGAACAGGACGCGGTTTTGAACCTGATGGTCTGCCAAGAACGGATAACGCAGATGATCAATCTGGTTGCGGAACGCATGGGCAGGCGGGCGTCGATCACCCAGAAGCGGATGGGCACGTTGTGCTGTGCGCCAGATCGGGCCATCATCCGTAAGCGAGAAGCCGTGGTGCTCGCGGGCATAAGGATAGGCAGGCAGTTCGATTGCCGGGTCGATTTTGGGCTCGGTGCCGATGAACATTGCCATATCGGTCTTGACACCCATGGCCCAGATATTTGCAATCCGCGCTTCGAGCGTCTGCGGATCTGCATTGTCCTTGCGGGCATCTGCAATCGCGTCGATTGGGGCGGTGGCAATCTCGATTTCCGCCTTCTGGGCAACATCATTTAGATGGCGGACGAGAATGGGCTGGGGGCCGACTTCGATGAAGTGGCGGTGCCCCGCATCGAGGGCTGCGTTGACCGCACTGTCAAAGCTCACGGGCTCACGCACATTGTCCCACCAATAGGCCGGACCCATTTCACCGCCTGTCCATTTGGCACCGGTCATAGTGGAGAAAAGGGGGATTTTGGGGGCTTTGGCCTCAAGGCCTTCGAGCAATGCTGCGAGGGGGGCTTGCACCGGTTCCATGCCGGGGGAATGGAACGGATAGTCAATGCCAATATCGATGGCGCGGATGCCGCGTGTTTCCATCTCTGCGGCAAAACCGTCGGCCTCACCCAGCACTGTGACAGCGGTCACCTTGTGGGAATTCAGACCAGCAATGTGCGCATCGAACCGCACGCGTAGATCATCGGCATTCAAATTGGCTGCGCCGGTGAGGACCGCGAACATGCGGCCATCGCCGCGCGTTGTATTCTGCGCCGCAGACCGTGCCACCACGACCTGGCATGCCGCCTCCAGATCAAGGGCGCCCGCAGCATAAGCGGCGCCAACCTCACCAACCGAGTGACCAATGACCGCGCCAGGCTGAATACCGTCCGCTGCCATGCGCTCAACATAGGCAGCCTGCAGCGCAAACAGCAGCGGTTGGCTGATGGACGTGTCTTCCAGGTCGACCGAAGTGTCTTCATTGAGCAAGGCATCAAGGGGATCGAAACCGAGCTCGGGCTCCAATATGGCTGCAACTTTTGCAAAGGCTTGTTTGAAAATCGGATCCGTTTGCAGCGCAAAGCGCCCCATACCAGGCCGTTGCGACCCGTTGCCAGAAAAGACGAGAACGGGACCAAGCCCGGTGTCAGGCGCCACCACATTTTGCGAAATCCACTGCCCGTCGGCGCGCAGTCGAACGGCGCGCTTTGGAGCATCTTCTAACCGCATGGCGAGGGTTGCTGCCAGACGTGGGTCCACACCCTTTTGTGCAAGCGCATCGGCCTGCTCACAACGGGTGGCCAGAGCATCATCACTCCATGCCGCGACCACCAGACGCGACTCCAGCTCACCGGTCGGCACAGCCCCCGGCACGTAGCGCGGGCGGGCATGGACACCGGGCGCCTCGAGCACCATGGAACCGTTGACGCCGCCAAAGCCGAATGAGTTTAGGCCGATGATGCGACGCTTGGAAAAATCTTCCGGCGTGGCTTCATTGACGACGCGGATGTTCCAATCGTCAAACGCAATGCCCTCGCTTGGATTTTTGAAGTTCGCCTGCGGCAAGAGCTGATTGCTACGGAACGACGCCAACACCTTGCCAAGTCCGGCCATACCGGATGCAGGCTCAAGGTGACCGACATTACCTTTGACCGAGCCGATGGGCACGGGGGACGAACGGCCTGTGCCGACGGCATTGCCAATAGCCCAAGCCTCTGCCGGGTCGCCGACGGGTGTGCCGGTGCCGTGGGCCTCATAATAAGCAAAATCTTCAGGCCCAACACCAGCCTTCTCCATTTGCTCGGCTATCAGTTTAGCCTGCGCCTCGCGCTTGGGAAACGACACCAAATTGTTGTGGCCATTATGGCTTATACCAGCCGACCGGATGATGGCCTGAATTGGGTCACCATCTCGCAACGCTGCATCCAGAGGCTTGAGGAGCGCAACACCAGCCCCCTCGCCCCGTGTGTAACCATCGGCAGCCTGATCAAAGACGTGGCACTCACCTGTAGCCGAGAGCATGTTGGCTCCGGCAAAGCCCACAAAGCTCATCGCATTGAGCAGGATCGACACACCGCCGATCAGGACCATCTCTGTCTCACCGCTGTCCAGGGATTTTAGCCCGGCATCAATGGCCACCAAAGAAGATGAGCAGGCCGTGTCCACCGGTGTGTTGGGTCCGTTCCAGCCGAATACGTGGCTGATGCGGTTTGACACCAGGGATTGGGTTGTGCCGGTCATGAAATAACTGTCACCGGCCAACGGATCCTGACCGTACAGGAAGCCCGCATCAATGGACGACACGCCCATAAAGACACCGATATCCCGGCCTTCCAGTGCCTGGCGCGAATAGATTGTCTGGCCCACCGCTTCATGGGTAAGTTCCAACAGCAACTTCTGCTGGGGGTCCATCTGCGCGGCTTCGCGTCGGTTAACACCGAAAGGAAGCGGATCGAACGCCTGGGGGTCGCCTTCAATGAGGCCCGCATGATTGGCATAAGTGTAGCCCTGGCGTGCGCGGTCCGGATGATAGTTCAGATCATGGTTCCACCGGTCATTGCCGATGGGGCTGATCTGACTCTTCTTGGCGGCCAGCGCTGCGGCGATATCGTCCAAGGACGCAAGATCGCGAGGCAGGCGAAAGGAAGATGCGATAATGGCGACTGGCTTCATGCGGCAGACTTGCCGGGCGGACCCGGCCTCCGAACTGGAAACGACTAGCGCGCGGGCCGGTCAGCCACTGCGAGCGCTAAAATGGTATGTGTTAGCACGCAGCACTAGCGCGGGCACGCCCACGTGAAAAGCCCCGCAGCCCATTGGGATGCGAGGCATTTTGAAACAAAGTTACGGTTAGCTCGTTGCTGGCCGGCTATTGCCCGCAGCGGCCTGCCAGTCCGCCACCCCGAGGGAAGCTAAATCGCCAGATATTCGTGGCGCAACTCTTCGTTCTCAAGCACTTCTTTGGCTGTGCCCTCAAAGGCCACTTCACCCATATCGATAATGATCGCGCGGTCGGCCAGCTGAAGAGCGGCGACGGCATTTTGCTCCACAATGATGGTGGTAATGCCAAGCGCTTTGACGTCCGCGACGATCTTCTCGATTTCCTGCACGATGACCGGTGCCAACCCCTCATAGGGCTCGTCCAGCAGCAGCAGCTTTGTATCGCGAACCAGTGCACGGGCGACGGCCAGCATCTGCTGCTCTCCACCCGACATGGTGGTCCCTTCCTGTGCGCGGCGTTCAGCCAGGCGAGGGAAGCTTTCATAGACGCGCTCAATTTCCCAGCCTTTATGGCCGGAGACCTGCGCAAGCTGCAAATTTTCTTCAACCGTCAGGCCCTGAATAATGCGGCGGTCTTCGGGCACCAATTGAATGCCGGCATTTGACGCCTCAAAGGACTTGAGCTTGTGGATCGGCTGACCCTGCAACCAGATTTCACCACGCCTGATCTCGGGGTCGTCGGTGCGGGCGATTGTGCGCAGAGTGGATGTCTTGCCGGCGCCATTACGGCCGAGCAGCGCGACGATTTCGCCTTCAGACACGTCGAACGATACGCCCTGCACAATGTAGCTTTCGCCGTAATATGCGTGGACGTCACGCACCGAAAAAAACGGTGCATCCGTGCCGGACTGGTCTGTTTTGGAAGCAATATTTGGATCGATCGCGTTCATTCGTGTGCTCCACCGAGATAGGCTTCTTGTACGCGCGGGTCGCCGCGAACATCGTCCGGCGCGCCCTCGGCAATGATGTGACCCTGGGCCAGAACCGAAATTGTATCGGCAAGGCTGAACACCACATGCATGTCATGCTCGATGATGATCTTCGTCATGCCCCGCGCCTTGATCTTTTTGAGAAGGTCAATTGTGCGATTGGTGTCATGGCGGCTCATACCCGCGGTTGGCTCGTCCAGCAGCAATAGGCGTGGATGCTGAATGAGGCACATCGCCAGCTCCAAGCGACGCTTATCACCCCGGGAAAGCGATCCAGAGGTGTCAAACCGGCGTTCAAACAATCCCACATCTTCCAAAATGTGTTCCGCTTCCTCGCGCAGACCGGTTTCCTTTGACAGAGCTGAAATGGCGTTGAAGGTGAACTCACCATCGCGTTTGGCGAAGGCCGGCACCATCACGTTTTCCAGCAGGCTAAGATCTGTGAAAATCTCAGGAGTCTGGAACACGCGGCTCACGCCAAGCTGATTGATCTCATGGGGCTTCTTGCCCGTGATCACAGTGCCATCGAACGTAACGGACCCAGAATCGGGTTCCAAACGTCCAACGCACACGTTCAGCATGGTGGATTTGCCAGCGCCATTGGGGCCGATGATTGCGTGGGTCTTTCCTTCTTCGACGCTCAAATCGAGGTCACGAAGGGCCTTCAGGCCGCCGAAGCTCTTTTGAACATCAGCGACGTGAAGCACCACATTGTGGTCGTAAGTGGCCATGGTTCGCTTCCTATTCGGCAGGCTGAGCTTCGGAAACCGAAGCTGGAGAGGTGGCGGTGGTTGGTCCCGATGTCTGATCGGGACTGCGCTTGCGGCGGAACAGATTGCCGGTGCGCTGAATGCCTTCCATCACACCACCAGGCAGGAAAATCACCACCAGCATAAACATGAGACCCAGCGTCAGATGCCAGCCCTTGCCAATGAAGGGATAGATGATGGTGACGAAGAAATCCTGCAGACCTTCGGGCATGAAGGAGAACCATTGGTACAGCAGGTTCTCATTGATTTTGGAGAAGATATTCTCAAAATATTTGATAAGACCTGCACCTAGAACTGGGCCAATCAGAGTGCCCGCACCACCAAGGATGGTCATCAGAACGACCTCACCGGACGCGGTCCACTGCATGCGCTCTGCGCCGGCGAGTGGATCCATGGCCACCATAAGGCCGCCGGCAAGCCCCGCATACATGCCGGAGATGACAAAGCAGGCCAACATGTAGGGGCGGGTGTGGATGCCGGTATAGTTCAAGCGGTTCTGGTTTGATTTGATCGCTCGCAGCATCATTCCAAACGGAGAACGGAAAATGCGGATCGCAAGATAGAATGCGATGAGCATGACAAACGCGCACAGATAATAGCCGACATTAAACGTCCACAGCCAGTCGCCGAACCGCAACAAATAGCTGTCGCGCATTTCAAGCCCGAACAAAGAGGGTGCAGGAATGTTGCTGCCAGCGGCGGCGGCCGAGTCCAAAATGCGCGGGTCGTTCAACTGAGTTTGAAGGCCGGTTTCACCACCCGTGACCGGCGTCAGCACCGATGCGGCGAGGGCAAAGGCCATCTGAGCAAATGCCAGGGTCAGAATTGAGAAATAGATACCTGAACGGCGCAGCGAAATGTAGCCGATCACCACCGACACCAAACCTGCCACCACCGTGGAGATGATGATCGCTGGAATGACGTTGATCGATAGCAGCTTAAGCATCCACACGCCGGCATAAGACCCGATACCAAGGAACGCCGCATGGCCAAAGGACAGATAACCCGTCAGGCCGAACAATATGTTGAACCCTATGGCGAAGACGCCAAAGATCACAAAACGCTGCATCAAGTCGGGATAGCCCGCATTGAACTGCGCCATGGCGCTGCCCTCTGGAAAGGGATTGAGCAAAATCGGCGCGAATAGCAGAAGGAACAGGACCAGAAGTAGAATCTGGACGTCTCGTTTGGCTAGACCCAGCATTTAATCCTCCATCACGCCGCGGCGGCCAAACAGGCCCCGGGGACGGGTGAGCAAAATGACGATCGCAGCAAGATAGATAACGATCTGGTTGATGCCTGGAATGGCTTCGATCACGCCTTGCAGGGATGCAAAGCTCTCGAGAATGCCGAGCAAAAAGCCCGCCATAACGGCACCGGGCAGTGACCCCATGCCCCCCACGACCACCACCACAAAGGAGATCACGAGGAAGTCCATGCCCATGTGGTAATTTGGCGAGTTGATGGGTGTGTACATAACCCCTGCCAGGCCTGCGACAGCCGCCGCAATGCCAAACATGATGGTGAAACGCTTGTCGATATTGATCCCGAGAAGCCCCACCGTCTCCCGGTCAGCCATACCAGCCCTGACGACCATGCCAAAGGTGGTGAACTGCAGGAATGCAAACACCGCACCGATGAGACACAGGGCGAACAGGAAATAGATGATGCGCCAATAGGGATAAATGATCGCACCAGGTGTTGCGCCCAGCATGGCGCCGAAATCAAACGAACCGAACAGGGCAGCAGGTGCTGGCGTTGGGATTTGGTTGGCGCCGAAATAATATTTGATGATTTCCTGCAGCACGATGGCCAAGCCAAATGTCACAAGGATCTGGTCCGCATGGGGACGCTTGTAGAAATGGCGGATAAGCCCGCGCTCCATGGCAATGCCGATGGCCACCATAATGGGGATCGCAAAAAGGATGGCCAGAGGCACCGACCAATCAATAATCAAGGATCCGGCCGTCTCGCCAAACCAATCGTTCACATAAGGGACATCCACTTTGAGAGGATTGCCCAAAAAGTCAGTCCGGGTTTCATCCACGACCTCGCGGGAAATGGTGAGTATGCGTGACAGAGTGACTGCGCAAAACGCACCGAGCATGAACAAGGCACCATGGGCGAAGTTGACAACACCCAAGGTGCCGAAAATGAGCGTCAGGCCTAGGGCTATCAGCGCATAGGCGCTGCCCTTGTCGAGGCCGTTCAATATCTGCAGGATGAACTGATCCATGGTCTGCCCTTCAGCGACGAAAATGCGCCGTCCAGTTGTAATGGTCACCGCGCATGGGCCGCCGTGACCCTGCGTTCAACATCCAGACCCGCGCGCGGTTATGCGAGCCCGGCTTGAAGGTCGCCCCCGGCTAGAACCGGAGGCGAGATGTCATCCCCGCACATCGTGTGCGGGGCAAGAGCAATTACGCGCCTGGGTTACAGGAGCCCAGCTCGCCACCAAAGATGGAGGCATCGTAGGTGACCTGCGCGGCAGGCGTAACTTCCACGATTTCAAGAAGGTCAAACTCATTGTCCGGGTTCTCTTTACCCTTCACAACAAGCACGTCCTTGAAGCACTGGTGATCTTCGGCGCGGTACAATGTTGGACCATTGCCCAGACCGTCAAACTCAAGGCCTTCAAGCGCTTCGGCAATACCACATGGGTTAAATGTGCCGGCCATTTCGGCGGCTTGCGCATATAGAAGCGTCTGCACGTAGCAAGTGTGAGCAGCCTGCGATGGCGGGAAGCCATATTTGGTGCCGAAGGACTTGGTGAAGGCTTTGGAGCCTTCGTCCGGCAGCGACCAGTGCCAGTTTGTCGAACCGAAGATGCCCTTCACGTTCTCGCCCGCACCCTTCGCCATCAGGCGGGAGTAAAGTGGAACGATGATCTGGAAATCTTTGCCGTTGGCTTGCGCTGCACGCAGACCGAACTGAACAGCAGAGGTCAGCGAGTTGACCATGTTGCCGCCGTAGTGGTTCAGCACCAGCACGTCGGCACCGGAGTTGAGAACAGGCGCGACATAGGACGAGAAGTCAGTCTGTGCGAGCGGTGTTTTGACCGCAGCAACTGTTTCCCAACCGATGGCCTCTGTGGACGTACGAACAGCTTCTTCTGTGGTGTAACCCCAGTTGTAGTCAGCGGTCAGGTGGTAGGCTTTGCGGTCATTGCCATAGTTTGCGCCGAGGATCGGAGCAAGCGCGGCACCGGACATGTAGGAGTTGAAGAAGTGACGGAAACCGTTGGCCTTCTTGTCCTTACCCGTGGTGTCGTTGGAGTGGGTCAGACCAGCCATGAAGATGATGCCGGCTTCCTGACACAGCGCCTGAACGGCCACGGCCACACCGGAGGACGAGCCGCCAGTGATCATGATGGCGCCGTCCTTTTCGATCATCGAACGGGCCGATGCGCGGGCGGCGTCTGGCTTGGTTTGAGTGTCACCTGTGACGTACTCGACCTTTTTGCCCAGAATGCCGTTACCAGTCAGGGCGTTTTTGCCGCCACCAACTGTAAAGGTTGGGATCATGCCGCCATCACCTTCACCATTGAGGTGCTCGACAGCCAGCTCGTAGGCACGAAGCTCATCGGCGCCTTCGTCAGCATATGGGCCGGTTTGTGGCACGTTGAAACCCAGGGTGACTGTGTCGCCCTGTGGAGCGTTCAGATAGCCAGCGTGAGCTGCACCATTTGCGCCATTGATCAGAAAATGAGGGGTTGCGAGGGCTGCACCGGCAACGGCACCGCCTTTAAGTACCGTACGGCGACCGACGGTGTTTTTGGTTTCAGACATATAGTTCCTCCCAAGGGATACTGCGTTCAGTCGTATCTGCACCTATTCAGGCACCGCGGCTTTTGGCCAAACCGCACAAGGACAACAGGCCTTGTTTTCGGACGGTGGGCGGCCACACTCCTCCATGCGGCAGCCTTTACAGACTTTCACGCTATTGAGCGACCCTCCCTTCGTCCATAAGACCTTAGGTGGAAGCGGTGTCGCAGCCGTCCGTGCTGCGCGCTCCTTTCAATAATCAAAATTGATCTTCTAGACGATCTGCGGACAGAGCTGATGACCTATCGAATTCAACACCCAAGCCTGGGTGTCTGCTACTACCCGGAGCACTGGCCCGAGAGCCAATGGGCTGATGATGCAGCACAAATGGCCGCGATCGGCATCACCCACGTACGGATCGGTGAATTTGCATGGTCGCTTTATGAGCCAGAGCCAGGGCAGCTGGACTTTGGTTGGCTTTTGCGGGCCATGGATGTTTTACACGCCGCGGGCCTCAAAGTGATCGTCGGCACCCCCACCGCCACGCCTCCGAAATGGCTTGTGAATCAAATGCCCGACATGCTGGCGGTCGATGAGAACGGTGACGCTCGCAACTTTGGGTCGCGGAGGCACTATTGTTTCAGCCATACCGGCTACAGAGCCGAATCCGCACGCATCGTGCAGGCGATGGCCGAAGCCGTGAAAGACCATCCCGCCCTGTGCGCATGGCAAACCGACAATGAGTATGGCTGCCACGATACAATCATAAGCTATTCGGACAGTGCAAGACGCGACTTTCGGATTTGGCTGGCCGGAAAGTACGGCCACAACAAGATCTCTGCCCTCAACGAGGCTTGGGGCAATGTCTTCTGGTCGATGGAATACCGTTCGTACGACGAGGTTGATCTTCCGCTCCAGCCTGTCACGGAAATCAATCCCAGCCACATGCTGGATTTTCGGCGCTTCTCATCAGATCAGGTCCGGGTTTTCAACGCGATCCAATGTCATTTTCTGCGCGAAGCGACCCCGGATGTGCCCATCGTGCACAATTTCATGGGCTGGTTCACCGAGTTCGACCATTTCGACGTCAGCGCCGACCTCGACATCGCCTCGTGGGACTCCTACCCGCTGGGCTTTCTGGAGCGCGTTGGGCCCACCGAAGAGCGTCGCAACACCTATGCCCATGCCGGTGATCCGGACTTTCAGGCTTTTCACCACGATTTGTACCGCGCTTGCGGCAAGGTGCGGGCGCCAGAGGCTCGCGGCCGCTGGTGGGTGATGGAGCAACAGCCCGGCCCCGTATATTGGGCACGCTGGAACCCTTCTCCTGCACCCGGCTTGGTGCGCCTGTGGACCCATGAAGCCATCGCCCATGGCGCCGAGCTGGTGAGCTATTTCCGCTGGCGGCAGGCACCTTTTGCGCAGGAACAATATCATGCTGGGCTGAACCTGCCGGATGGCACACCGGATGACGGCTCGCGGGAGGCCACACAAGTTGCCCAAGAGCTCAAGGCGCTCGATCTCACCTGCGATGATGTTCGCCAGGCGCCGGTGGCCCTTGTGTTCGACTATCCGTCAGTCTGGACCGGTCAGATACAGCCACAGGGCGAAACCTATGACATGTTCCTGGCCGTGTTGCGCTGGTACCGCGCGGCTCGACGCTTGGGGCTGGATGTGGATATTGTACCGTCAGGCGCGCCGCTGGACGGCTACAGGCTTGTGCTGGTTCCGGCTCTTCTGACGCTGAGCGACGATGCCGCCGCCGCGTTGGCCCAAAGTGATGCTGTGCAATTGTTCGCGCCACGCACCGCCTCGAAAACACCAGATTTTCGGATCCCCGACACGCTGCCCCCGGGCGCTCTGCAATCCATCGTTCCCATCCGAGTTGAGCGGGTGGAAAGCCTGCGGCCTGGGCTGTCCATCCCATTGGAGCGCACCGGAGCCATGCAAGCCGATTTCATCAAGTGGCGGGAGTTCACAACGCCCATGGAAGGGGCAGCTGCCGAGGCCATCCGCCTGACCCAAGATGGACACCCCGCTTTGTGGCAAGCCGCCAAGCGCCATTATCTGTGTGGCGTTCTCGAGGAAGAACCGCTGACAGCTTTGGTCGCAGAAATGGCTGATATGGCAGGCCTCGATATGATGAATTTGCCCGATGGCGTGCGCACTCGAACACACGGGAAAACACGATACTTTTTCAATTATGGCGACCAGCCACGTGACCTGACGCACTTTGTCACTGGTGACGTGTTGCTGGGCAGCGCCGTCACTATGGGCCATGATATGCTGGTGGTGCGCGAGGCTTGAAGCCGCCTGAATTGAGAGGCATATTGATGGTATGAGCGAAGAAGAGAAAAGAGCGTGGGACCTGAAGCTGCGTCGCATAGATGCCGAGATCAGTCATCTTAATGCGATGACGGCTAAGCTGGCGCGCGAAAGTGCTTACTACCCCCTGGTCGTCGGCGCTGCAGTCGCGACCGCGACGATTGCCGTAGCACGCTTCCTGATTGTCTAAGTGACCGACAAAAGCCACTGGCCTGAACCCTATTTTGCCGAAATGACGTCCGCCGATCTGGCGGAAGCTGGCGCGCATCTTGAAGACTGGATTGCTGTGCTGCCGGTTGCGGCCACCGAACAGCACGGCCCGCACCTGCCACTGGGCACGGACAGCTTTATCAATGAAGGCCTGATCACCCGCTTTATCGAAAAGCATGGCGAAGATCTGCCAGCCACATTTTTGCCAGTCCAGAAGGTGGGGAAGTCGGACGAGCACAGTGCTTTCCCCGGCACCCTTACGCTTACCGCTGACACGGCCCGTGCGTCATGGGTGCAGATTGGCGAAGCGCTGGCGGCATCAGGTGTTCGACGCCTGATCTTGCTCAACTCCCACGGTGGAAACTCACCCCTGCTGGACCAGATCGCGCTGGAACTGAGGCACGCGAACATGCTCTGCATCGCGACATCATGGAGCCGCGTGGGCGATGGCAAGAGAATTTTTGGTGACGATGAGCGCTCTTTTGGCATTCATGGCGGCGACATGGAAACATCACTCATGCTTGCCCTGCGCCCTGAGTTGGTGCGTATGGAAGAGGCTGAGAACTTCTTTTCAGAGCAGAAGGAGTTCGCCGAAGATTTCACCCTATTGAGGGCCTATGGGCCAAGCAGCTTTGGCTGGCGGATGGAAGATCTCAACCGCTATGGCGTTGTCGGCAATGCTTTGGCCGCCACCTCCGAGAAGGGCGAAGCCCTTATCCAGTCCGCGATAGATGGGTTCGCCGAACTGGTGCGAGACGCGCAAAAGTTTGATCTGGACCGCTTTAGCTAGTTTGCCGACTGGGCCGCGTCGAAATGCGCCTGCGCCGCAAAGCTGGGTGGTAGAGGTATGGTTTGCTCTTCACCAGATAATTGCTGCACCAGAGCTGCCGCCGCGCGGTGGGCGATGCCGAGCGAAATTTTGAAGCCGCCGCTGAACACCCATAGGTTTTCTTGATCCGGCACAGCGCCGATGACCGGATCGGCGCTCATGCCACGGGGGCGCACACCAGCCCACTCAGCGATCAACGGCGCTCCGCGCAATGCCGGACACAGTGCCAAAGCCTTGTCCCAAAAGCCCCAGGCATCCGGCTCCGGCTCTGATTCACCGACCCAGACCTTCTGGGAACTGGATCCGACAGCAATCGTGCCATTGGCGTGGGGCACGATGTAGCATCCATCGTCATAGAGGATCGGCGCTTGGCCCGGCGTTTCGGCGCGTACGATACGGGCCTGACCTTTCACCCCCGTGCCCACAGACTTTCCAACGAGGGGTGCCATCCATGCGAACGTTCGGTATCCTGCGGTGATGATAAGCTGAGAAAAGCGGAGCGTGCCAGGCCCCATGTCGATACCGTTCTTCACTGCAGATTGCGGCTGCACATCGATATGCTGATGCAATTGGCCGTTGGGATGGCGCACCACAAAAGCCGCTAATGCAGCCATGTAGGATGGTGGGTGAAGCCGCGCCGCCAGCGTGTCCAGCACCGCGCCATGGGCAGCCAGCTGCGGGTCTAGCCAGTTCGGGTCTGCCTCCACTTGATTAAAGCTATAAGCACCCTTCCAATGTTCATCCGCGCCATTTGCTCGCTGCTCCGCCAGTGCCACGAAACGTTCTTTGCGCAGGGGCATTATGCGGCCAATCCGTCCATAACCAGCGGTCAGGCCGGTGGCGCTCTGCAGATCAGCGCACTCATCTTCGAGAGCGACCAAAGCATCAAACTGAAATTGCTTCTTCTCATTCCACCGGTCGGGAATGTGGGGCATAAGGGCGCCCAGCGGGCCACCGGATGCACCTGCTCCAACAAAGCCACGCTCGAGGACAGCAACTGACAGGCCGGCCAACAAAGCCTGCCGGGCCAGTTGAAGCCCAAACACGCCACCGCCCACAATCGCAAGATCAACACTTTGCATGGCTTGTTCCAACTCACTGTCTGCGCCAAGACGGAGCATGTCAGACACTCCCGACACACAAGCAGCCGATAGCATCACCTTTGACGGGCCAACACCCCGCAACACACGGTTTGGCGACACCTATTTTTCCAAAGCCGACGGCCGAGCCGAAGCCGCCCATGTGTTTGTCGGCTGCAATGGTCTGCCGGACCGGTGGCAAGATTTGCACCCCGGCCAGGCATTTGTCATCGGCGAATTGGGCTTTGGTACGGGGCTGAATTTTCTCGAAACCCTTCGCCAATGGCGTGTGTGCGGAACCAAAGGGAAGCTGGTCTTCCTGTCTTTTGAAGCTTTTCCGATGGGCGCCGCGGATCTATTGCAAAGTCTGGAGCCATGGCCGGACTTGGCAGAAGATGCGGCGCAGCTGGCCCGACATTGGCCACCGCAGCCAGGGGCTCACCTCATGCAATGGAGTGATGTTGAGCTACGGCTGGTGATCGGCGATGCCCGACAGGAATTGGCAGTGCGCACCGAACAGGTCGATGCCTGGTATCTTGATGGCTTTGCGCCATCGCGCAATCCTGAGCTTTGGAGCGCAGACCTGCTGCAGACCGTGTACGACAAAACGCGTGCTGGCGGGACCTTCGGCACCTACACATCCGCCGGATGGGTGCGCAGAAATCTCCGGGACGCAGGGTTTGAGGTCGAGAAGTACCCAGGCTTCGCCAACAAGCGGGAAATGATGCGCGGCCGCAAACCAACCGAGTGATTTCAATTGGGGGGCGTGCCGTTCTGCGCCAGAGCATCCCCTACAAGATAAAGCGAGCCACCAATGAGGATGCGGCTCGCGGACCGTTGACCCGCAGCGCTTAGCGCGGCCTGTAAGTCAACCATGGAGCTGGCGACCAATCCGGAGGCTTTTGCAATCTCGGCAAGTTGCACGGGATCCACACCCGCATCAGATGAGGTGATGGGAACCGTGATGACCTCTTCCACTTGGGGTGCCAAAGCTGCGAAATAACCGGCGGGATCCTTGGTATTCAACATACCGCATATCAGCACAGAACGTGCATCGGATCGATTTGCCAGAATGGCAGCAACAGTCGCCGCGCCGTGGGGGTTGTGGCCGCCATCAAGCCATATCTCGGCACCGGGCACCAAATTGGTAAGCGCGCCTTCCGGCATGCGTTGCATCCGGCCGGGCCAAACGGTATTTTGCAAACCGGCGGCGATGTGAGTTGGCGATAGATCAAAACCAGCGGCCTGAAGCCCGGCAATGGCAAGGACAGCATTGTCGATCTGATGCTCACCAGGCAGGGCTGGGCGCGGCAGGTCCAGCAACCCGTTCTCATTTTGGAAGGTAAAGCGACCCCGCTCCGCAAACCCTTGAAAATCTTGATCGGCGAACTGAACCGGCGCAGCCATACGAGCAGCCATCTGTTCGATCACGGCCCGTGCGTCATCATGCTGTGCTGCAGACACCACCGGTCGACCCTGCTTGATGATGCCCGCCTTGGCCTTGGCAATTTCACCCAGCGTATTTCCGAGATGGGCCTGATGATCCAGCGCGACCGGCGCTATGATGGCGGCAGCGGGAGCAGCAATCACGTTGGTGGCGTCGAACTCGCCGCCCAAGCCCACTTCTAGCAACACTGCATCTCCAGGCGTTTCGCTGAACAGAAGAAACGCCACCGCCGTCATGATTTCGAAGACGGTGGAGCCTGCCGTGCCTTCGTGATCGCTCATCAACACAGCATCCACACGGGACAAGCCATCGTGCAGCATGGCATCATCCACCAGCTTGCCGGCAATCCGAAACCTTTCGTGCCACCTTACAAGATGGGGCGATGTGTGGACATGAACCGCCATGCCGGAAGCCTCGAGCATGGCACGCATAAGGGCTATGGTGGAGCCCTTGCCGTTGGTTCCTGCCACGTGAATGATCGGCGCAAGCTTGTTCTGGGGATTATTAAGGCCGCTCAGCAAAGCACGGATGCGCGACAATCCAAGATCGAACCCCGGCGGATAACGAACCATCATATCGGCAATCAGCGCTTCGGCGGGGCTTGGCTGTTGGGTCAATTTGGGCGCCTAGACCTCGATTCAACTGTCGGATGCAGGCTTGGAGTCAGGCAGGTGACGGGGTTTCTTCCGCCACATCCACGGTGGCCACGACGCCATCTTCGGCAATCACTTCAACTTCCGC
>JBCBZX010000400.1:0-2469 GCA_039815105.1 Pseudomonadota bacterium | reverse complement strand
GTTGAGATCGACGGTCGCCCGACAGTCAATTTCTGCTCATATGACTATATTTCCGTCGGCGAGCACCCAGATGTTCGCGCTGCGGCCCATGCGGCAGTCGATTATTACGGCACCAGCGCCAATGCATCGCGGCTGGTGTCCGGCGAGCGCACTGTCCACGGCGAGTTGGAAGCCGCATTGGCCGAGAATTACGGCCAGGAAGCTGCGATGGTATTGGTCTCCGGCCACGCCACCAATGTGAATGTGCTGACCCATCTGTTTGGCCCTAAAGACCTTATCGTTATGGACGCGTTGGCCCACAACTCAATCTATGTGGGTGGCCAGCGCTCGTCCGCAGCGCGCCGCACATTCCCACACAATGATATGGCGGCGTTGGACGAATTGTTGCACCAGGTGCGGGGCCAGTTCGACAAATGTATCATCGTTGTTGAGGGTCTTTACTCCATGGATGGCGATTGCGCGCCGCTGGCAAAGCTGGCCGAGATAAAGCGCCGCCACCGCACGCTTCTAATGGTGGATGAGGCCCACGGGCTGGGTGTTTTGGGCAAAACCGGTCGCGGCTCTTTCGAAGCGCAGGATGTCGACCCCAAACTGGTCGATATCTGGATGGGAACTCTTTCCAAGACATTGTGTGGCGCGGGCGGTTACTTGGCCGGTTGCGATACGCTCATTGAATATCTCAAACTGTCGCTGCCGGGATTTGTGTTCTCAGTGGGCCTCAGCCCGGTTTTGGCATCGGCAAATCTGGCTGCGTTGAGAGCCATGCAGAACGAGCCAGACCGGGTGGAACGACTGCAGGCCAATGGCCGGTTTTTCACCGACGAGTTGCGGCGCCACGGGGTGGATACCGGTTTTTCAGAAGGCCACGCCGTTGTCGCTGCCATCACCGGCTCATCATTGGTGGCGTTGAAGAGCTCGCAGGCATTGCTGGAGCGCGGCTTTTACTCCTTGCCCATCATCACGCCGGCTGTGGAGGAGCGCAAAGCCCGCCTACGTTTCTTCCTGCAAGCCGATCATACGCAAGAGCAATTGGCCGCCGCAGCGCTAGCAACGTCTGAAACGATGGACATGCTTCGGGCAGAGGCTGCCCAGTAAGCGTTTCCTGCCTAACCAAGCCGTTTTTTCAGACGCATGATGCGCCAGTAAGACCGCTCAATATTGCGTCTTATGACCGGGTCTTGAGCCGCAGCTTGAGACAACATGGCGATCACACGGTCGGGCAGATTTACGTCCGGGCGCGCTGAGTTCGACAATATCAGCACATCCACTCCGGCCCGCACCGCGCGAATAATCGTTTCATCCTGGGAGAACTGATTGCGTATCGCCCCCATATCCAGATCATCGGTGATGACGACGCCTTCATAGCCGAGCTGGTTTCGAAGCAGGCCTTGCACGACTTGCGGGGACAGCGATGCTGGAATGGGTTTGGCTGTGCGCGGCTCATATTGCTCAAGGAACAGATGGCCGACCATCACCATGTCGGCGCGACCCTCATTGATCAGGTTGCGGAACGGATCCAGTTCCCCAACATTCCAGGTGCCGCTAATGTCGGTAAATCCGCGGTGGCTGTCCCGCTGGCTCGAGCCGTGACCGGGGAAGTGTTTTATGGAAGTGACCACACCGGCATCGCGGTGCACGTCCACAAAAGCGCGGGCATATTTGGAGGCAATTTCCGTGCGCCCACTGAATGCTCGGTCCTTGCGCCCGATGATCGGGTTGGAGGGATTGGAATTCAAATCGAGAACGGGGCCAAAATTGGTGTTGAAGCCCCATGACCGCAGGCGCCGGGCCAAGTCGCCATAGACGGCCGTCGCCTCTTGCACGGTCCCCTGCTGTGCCATGGACCAGGCGGAGGGTATCTCGCCAAACCCCACACGGCGATTGAGGCGCTCAACTTGCCCGCCTTCCTGATCGATGGAAATGAAGGGCGGAATCGGCGCACCGGCGTTCTGGAACAGGCTGGCCAGACTTTTCACGCCCTTTGCGCTCTTCACATTGTGCGCCAGAAACAAAACCCCACCAATTTTTCCCTCGCGCAGCTGGCGTGCCACTGTTTGTGGCCAGCTGTCCCCCGCATCATCACCCCAAAAACCCAATAGCAGCATTTGGCCGATCATGGTCTCGATCGGCACATTGCCGACAGTCGGCGCCGAATTGGCCAGACGTTGGGCAGGTTTTAGCCGCAGTGCACCCAGAACATTGCCGAAAAGATTGGTCTTGCCCGCCACATTTGCAGAACTGTCCGGTGCAGTCGCCGGTCGGGTCCGTGGCAAATCCTGCGGCTGCAGGGTCCGCGGCAACCCATTGGCGGCTGCCGTTGGCAGGGTCGCAGGCTCAACCCCTTGGGCACCCACATTCGCCACACTGATGAAGCTCGCGAGGGCTGAGGATCACCTTCGGCGAAGAGGCCGCGTTGACGGTCGCGGGCGCCTACGAGGTCGACCTCGTCTTCGTATGAGGCGCGGGCGC
>JBCBZX010000037.1:0-15353 GCA_039815105.1 Pseudomonadota bacterium | reverse complement strand
GACCGTGTACATGTGGTGCGCCCACACGATGAAGCCGACCGCGCCGATGGCAACCATGGCATAGGCCATGCCCAGATAACCGAAGACCGGCTTTTTGGAGAATGTGGACACGATGTGACTGACAATGCCGAAGGCTGGCAGGATCAGAATGTAAACTTCCGGATGCCCGAAGAACCAGAACAGATGCTGGAACAAGACAGGGTCACCACCGCCCGTTGGCGAAAAGAAGGTGGTTCCGAAATTGCGATCTGTCAGCAACATGGTGATGGCGCCCGCCAGAACCGGCAGGGACAGCAGCAGCAGAAACGCTGTGACGAGCACTGACCAAGCAAACAATGGCATTTTATGCAGGGTCATGCCCGGCGCGCGCATGTTGAAAATGGTCGTGATGAAATTGATCGCACCGAGAATGGACGATGCACCGGCCACGTGGAGCGAAAGTATCGCCAGATCCATGGCAGGACCCGGCTGGCCGGTCGTCGAAAGCGGCGGATAGATGGTCCAGCCACCGCCAACGCCGTTTGCGCCGGCAGGACCTTCAACAAACAGCGATGCCAGCAAAAGCAGGAAGGCGGGCGGCAAAAGCCAGAAAGAAATGTTGTTCATGCGCGGGAAGGCCATATCCGGCGCTCCGATCATGATCGGCACCATCCAGTTGGCAAATCCGCCGATGAGCGCCGGCATCACCATGAAGAAGATCATGATCAGGCCGTGGGCCGTCGTCAGAACATTATATGTGTGCGGATCTGCAAAGAACTGCAGACCAGGGGCTTGCAACTCCATGCGCATCAGCACGGACAAGCCACCGCCAACGATACCCGCAATAATTGCGAAAATCAGATAAAGCGTGCCGATATCTTTATGGTTGGTGGAAAAGAGCCAACGTTTAACGAAGCTCTGCGGGACCCCATGGTCGTGATGGGCTGCGGCGGCGTTTGCCATATTATCTGCTTCCCCGATTAATTGTTGTTGGCGACCAGCGTGTCGCGGTCTGCGGCAAGGCTGGCAAGAAGGTTTTCATTGGCGGCGCCAAGATCGTCAGCGGCAGCGGCAAGCCACTGCGCATAGCGCTCCTCAGACACAACGCGCACCGCGATGGACATAAAAGCGTGGCGGGCGCCGCAAAGCTCAGAACATTGACCGTAATACAGGCCTTCCTGTTCGGCTTTGAACCAAATCTCATTGTTGCGGCCCGGAATGGCATCCATTTTCACGCCAAACGCTGGAACGGCAAAAGCGTGGTTCACGCCCTCAGGGTCTGCGGTGACCAAAACACGCACGACCTTGTTTACGGGCACCACCATCTCATTATCGACGGCCAGCAAGCGCGGATATTCCGCACGGTCCAATTTGCCATAGCGTTCACGCTCTGCATCGTCTTCAGAGAGCATGTTGGAGTCGAAAATTATCTCTTCATCAGTTTGGTACTCATAGCCCCAATACCACTGGTAACCCACGGCCTTGACGGTCACCGCAGGGTCTTCTGGCGGGTCATACTGGGCGGACAGGAGCTGGAACGAGGGAATAGCCAGGGCAAGCAAGATAACAATCGGGCCCAAAGTCCATAACACTTCTATGACTGTGTTGTGGCTGGTGCGTGATGGGGTTGGGTTGGATTTGGCATTGTAGCGAACGGCCACCCAGATCAGCAGACCAAGCACAAACAGCGTGATGGGAACGATAAACCACAATGTGAATATCTCGAACCACGCGATTTGGCTCATAATGTCAGTAACGGCGGTTTGAAAGCCAATGGCACCCGGTGCCGGAGCACCAAAACCGAGCGTTCCGTCTGAATCTGGCAGAACAGCGCTCTGGGCAAATACCGACCCGGCGCTCATTATGGAAAAAGCGGCGGCGGCCAAACCGCCAAGCGCTGCACGAAGCTGCATATCGTCTCTCACAATCCATGGTGGGCGCGCAAAACCGCGCTACCCCAACTCAATATTGTCAAACCATGCCGGGCCCGCAGGACCAAGCGCGACGGAGTCGCACCTTGGGCACAAATGGCTCTCTGCGCGTGCTTATGACAAGAAGAGCGGCGGAACAAAACCCCGCTTTATGCCAAGATGATGCCTCATTGAATGCGTCAGGTTTCAATCAACCCCACTAAAGCCGCGTGTCGCGGTGATGAAAGACCAGGGTTCTGCTACTCAATCGATGGCAATCACGGCTGATTCGGTGCTGCAAATGCAAACCGTGACCACCATCGAAGATCGAATTGAAGGAAAATGCCTTGTTCAAAGCCGCGCTGAAAAGCTGGAAATCCGCCGCAACCTTGGCGCTCGCCGTCACACTCGCCTTAGCCCCCACTTTCGGCGCCTGGGCGCAAAGCGCGGCGTCCGGCGGCGTGCGGTCCTCCCATGGCGCATGGGCTGTGGTTTGTGATGTGCCGCCGGGTGCCGCCAGCGAGCAGTGTGCCTTGATGCAAAACGTCGTGTCTGCGGAACGCGAAGAGGTAGGTCTATCCGTCGTTGTCTTGAAGACTGCGGACCGTCAGGGACGACTTTTGAGAGTTTTGGCACCGCTGGGCGTGCTTTTGCCGGTGGGCCTGCGCCTGAACATTGACGGCAAGGATATTGGTCGCGCCTATTTTGTGCGGTGTTTCCAAGATGGCTGCTACGCTGAAGTGGAACTCGCAGGCGAGCTGCTAGAGGTTCTTCAAGCTGGCAGAACTGCGACTTTCTCAGTTTTCCAGACCCCGGAAGAAGGCATCGGCATTCCGGTTGACCTCACCGGTTTCAAAGATGGTTTTGCCGCTCTTCCATAAGCAGGTCTTGAAGCGTCATTTGTCGTCCCAACACGAGAAGTTGCCCGAAACTTAGATGAACCGGCATTTTCTTGCGCGCTTGGGTTTCCTATCTAGCGAGCAGAAGGAGCCCACAGCGCATGACAGATTCAAACTCAACGCAGCACACCGACCTCCAATCACAGCTCGATGGCGCGATCCCATCTTTACTTGAGAGGTTTGATGCGGACAGCGCGGAGCTTGAGAAGCTTGTCGCCTCTGCCACTGAGGGCTGCGACGATGGCGAACTGTTTGTGGAATATTCTCAGTCCGAAAGCCTGGCTTTTGACAATGGCCGCCTGAAAGTTGGCTCCTTCAACACGGGTCAGGGCTTTGGCCTGCGCGCCGTCTGTGGCGAAACCGCAGGCTATGCCCATTCCGGTGACCTGTCGGTTGGCGCATTGAAGCGTGCCGTAGATGCCGTGCGGGCCGTGCGCGGCGGCCACGAAGGCACCTATGCCAGCGCGCCGGTGGCGACAAATCAGAAATTATACAACGACGCCAACCCGCTCAACGGTATGAGCTTTGAGGCCAAAGCCGAGCTTTTGCAGGAGATTGACGCAGCAGCCCGTGCCCGCGACCCGCGTGTGCGCCAGGTTTCCTGCTCTTTGGGCGCTAGTTGGCAGATCGTGGAAATTCTCCGCGCCGACGGGCACCTGGTCCGTGATATCCGCCCCATGGTCAATATGCGTATCGGCGTGGTGGTTGGCGAAGGCGACCGGCAGGAAAGTGGCAGCTACGGCATTGGCGGGCGCACGGGTTTCGACAATTTCGTCACCACCGATAGCTGGAACCACGGCATCGACCACGCCCTCAAGCAGGCGCTGACCAATCTTGATGCAGTCGCCGCCCCGGCCGGCGAATTCGACATTGTGCTCGGCCCAGGCTGGCCCGGCGTGATGCTGCATGAAGCCGTCGGCCACGGCCTTGAGGGCGACTTCAACCGCAAGGGCACATCGGCTTTTGCCGGCCTGATGGGCGAGCAGGTTGCCGCCAAGGGCGTGACGGTTGTGGACCAGGGCACATTTAATGACCGCCGCGGTTCGATCTCCGTTGACGATGAAGGTACCCCGTCAGGCCGCACGGTACTGATCGAGGATGGCAAGCTCGTCAACTACATGCAGGACCGACAGAACGCGCGCCTGATGGGCATGGACGCCACCGGCAATGGCCGTCGCCAATCCTACGCCCACGCCCCCATGCCGCGCATGACCAACACTTACATGGAGAGCGGCGGTTACAGCCCCGACGAAGTTATCGAAAGCGTCTCGGACGGCATTTATGCCGTCTCCTTCGGCGGCGGGCAGGTGGACATCACGTCGGGCAAATATGTATTCGACTGCACCGAGGCTTACCGCCTGCGCAACGGCAAGATCGCCGAACCGCTTAAGGGTGTTATGATGATCGGCAACGGCCCCGAGGACATGAAGCGGGTAACGATGGTCGCCAATGACATGGCCCTGGACACCGGTGTCGGCAATTGCGGCAAAGCCGGCCAATGGGTGCCGGTGGGCGTAGGCCAACCCACTCTCCGCATGAACGCCATCACGATAGGCGGAACGCAGGCTTAAAAAACATAAAATGTTGTAATCGAGAGGTAAACAAGCAGCAGCGAAAAAGCTATCCACAAAGTCAATGGAGCAACAGCATCGAGCCAGTTGGAGACTTGCTTTACAAGCTTTCTTGATGGGGTGCCTGTTGGCTCTCCATCTCGTGCCCTGTCTATTTCAAGCAAGACATCTCTACTCTCATCGGCGAGACGCCTTATTCCCAAATTTTTAATGGTGGCACCAAGAATATAAAAGTCCATACCCTCCAACGACAGCCTTCCGAAAGCATGAGGAAACGGCTCTTTCACGCTAGTAGCTGGCAAGGTTGGCTCGTAAGGCACTTCATCTTCGAGGCCGTAGTCCATATCCAACGTGAAACGCTCTGCGTCCTTCAATTGTACCAACTCAATTTTTCCGGTGGCGTCTAACCTCAGATCAGTCAAAACGCCACGATATGCCACCCTACATCTTTGATGGTTAATATCGGTCAGAACGAACGCCTCAAGAAACTGCCCTTTTTGTATGTATGGGTGCGCCCAACCATGGAGGATTGGGGTTTTTACAAAGTGGTGTTCAACTAAAAGCGAAGATGCACGTCCAAGGCCAAGACCTAAGAAGGACAGCGCTATGCTTGTCACTGCGAAGGACGCAAGCTCGATAGTTAGAAACGGCTCACCAGTATCTGCGCTGTCAATCGCAACTCTACACAGGGGATGGGCAGGCAAGCTTTCACAGGTTGCCACCTTGGCGTATAGAAAAACGCCTATACCGCCAACGCAGGAAAATATGAAAGCAATACATACATTTATAGGTCGAGCGAAAGATGCGAGTTGATTGTTAATTCTATCGCTAGAGTATAAGCCTGCATTGAATGCGACTCCAGGGAGCAAAAAAACGCAATTAGTAGTGCCGCAAATGTAAGTGGAATGGCCTGCAATTAGAAATTCCCGAACAATTATTTATTCGGCCGCCTCTGGGACTGTATCATTCCGACGAGCGTTCAAAATCTCAGTAATTTTCTCCTTCGCCTTTGACAGGGTAGGAGCCGTATTTTCACGTGCCAATTCTTGAAGCGCCTGGTCGAGAACGGCTGCATTTCTCTCAGCGTGACGGTAGAGTTCCAATGCGGTATCTCTGTGCCGCCCTGCCAACATATTCATCTCAACACCACCAGTGACAAATCAAAATTCGGTTCAGCCATCATGGCAGTCGACGTTTCGGCGCCGCGGCCATTATGACATGTAAGTGACGCTAGGCAACAAGTAAGCCAAAAGTCCCAAAAAAAGTCTTTATATTTAATCACGCCTTATTTGCAACACAATGCAAATAAGCCTGCACATGAAGATCCCTAACAATAAATGTAAGTCACGGATTAAGCCGCTGCACGCTCCAGCCACCACCTGCCCGCTCGAACTTGAACCTGTTGTGCATGCGGTGGTCTCCGTCTTGCCAGAACTCCACTGACTGGGGCACGAGCTTGTGGCCGTACCAATGGTTCGGTCTGGGCACGTGCTGGCCTGTTGCATCATCGGCACCGAACTTTGTTTCAAGCTCGTCAACCCGCGCCATCAACTCACGACGTGTGGCAAGCGGTGAAGACTGGTCGGACGCCATGGATGCCAACCGGCTTCCCCTGCCCCGTGACTGAAAATACGCATCTGACATATCGTCCGACACCCGCTCCAATTGCCCCCGCGCGCGCAGGACCCGACGATTGCTCTTCCAGTGAAAATTGAGCGCCGCCTGGCCATTGGCCAATATCTGACCGCCCTTGGCACTGGTCATATTGGTGTAAAAGATAAAGCCGCCGGTGAGAGCGTCAGCATCAAAACCCTTCAACAGAACCATACGCACATCTGGCAGGCCGTCTGCATCCGCCGTCGCAATGGCCATCGCATTGTGATCTTCCGGCTCCGTTACTTGGGCTTCAGCGATCCAAGTTTCCGCCAGCATCAAGGGGTTGAGACCATCGCCAGCCAGGGCCGGGCGCAGATCATCGTCGCACAATGTATCAAACGTTAAGGTTTCCACCATATCCTGTGCTCCTGAGACAGCGTCTGGCCGCGATCTTGGCCATGGGTGTCGGTTTGCATTTAGCTTGCTGATACAGCGCGGAGTGTTGAGTGAAAAGTGGCGTAAGCGCGTGAAAGCAGGCGTGAAAACAGGCAAGGGCAAAGGTGAAGCAGGAGAGCACGCGGTAAAAGCCGTGGGGCCCTTCCTTTTGAGCCCGGCCGCCTCCGGCCGATTGGTGTGCATGGCCGCGCTGTTGCTCGTCGCAGCTTGCAGCCGGTCAACCGATATCGCAGAACTTGCGCCAGCAACGACAATCGATCCATCCACCACTGCCAGCGTCCAGAGTGCAGAAAATACCGAGAGCGAAGCCGCAGCAGCCTCCGACAAGCAGGCCATCGCATCCGCAATTCGCGATGTGAAGGCAGGAAAGCCCGGAGCGGGCGACTCCATGGTACTGGCCTGGCGCAATGAGGAAACCGGCAACTCGGGAACCATCACGGCTATTGAGAAGGCCATGTCCGACACTGGCGAACGCTGCTTCAGCTTCCTGACCACGCTTGAAAGCTATACCGGCATTTCACTGTATGACGGTACGGCATGTGAGTTGAGCGCTGGTCAATGGGTGCTCTCCTGGTTCAAGCCAAAATCAATCGGCTGACGCCAGACACACCGGTCACTCTGGCAAAAATCGGGTTGAAACCGATGGGACCAACCCATATCTATGTTGCAATTATGCAACATACGCTTCGCCCGGATGGGTTGGGCGTCCAGACAGGTGAGCAGCGATGGCACAGGATCCCTACCGAGTTCTCGGCGTGGCCAAATCTGCCGATGCAGCCTCGATCAAAAGCGCGTTCCGGAAACTTGCAAAACAGCATCACCCGGACACGGCGGGCAGCGACGAAAAGGCAAAGGCCCGGGCGCAAGCAAAGTTCGCAGAGGTAAACCAAGCCTACGAAATTCTAGGCGATAGCGACAAGCGCGCGCGGTTTGACCGCGGAGAGATTGATGCCGACGGGACCGAACGGGCCAGCTTTGGTGGCTTTGGGGGATTTGGGGGCGGCGGCAATGCCCGCGCTCGAGATCCATTTGGCCGGGGCGGCCCCTTTTCAGATATGGGCGGTGCTTCGTCTGGCCTGGGTGCAGAAGACATATTGCGCCAGATGTTCACCGGCGGCGGCAACGCGTTTGGCGGCCAGGGTAGATCATCCCGCCGCACGCCCTCAGCACCGGAAACAAAGGCGCGGGTGACACTGACAATTGCCGATCTTCTGGGCGCCGACAAGATCAATGTGGACACGGGCGACGGCCGCAAGTTGGCGGTCGCCATTCCCACCGGCACGCGCGATGGGGATGTCATCCGCCTGAGAGGCCAGGGCAAGAGCAATGCTTACGGACAGGCCGGCGACTTGCTGATCGAAATTGTTTTGCGGCCCGAAAAAGACTGGGCCGTCCGCGGCAATGATTTGTTGGGACATTTCAATGCGCCACTTGAGATCGCGGTGAACGGTGGCAAAGCACGCGCCAAGACCCCACGCGGCACCTTGGCGTTGACGGTGGCACCATGGACCAATGGGGGAAAAACGTTTCGTCTCAAGGGCAAAGGACTTCCGGCCAAAAAGGGGTCGGGCGCGTCAAACGGTGACATGATCCTGACGATGAATGTGTCTTTGCCGGATGACAAGCCGGAAGCCCTTGCCACTCTCCTCGAGCGCTTGTCGGAGAGCTGAGAAGCGCTCGAAGAGAGTGGCCAGCCGTCAAATTGGTCGAGCATGTCACCGCGACTTTGGCCCCAGCGCTTGCCATGTGGCGTTCAAGCGAAATGGCCCACGCGGGGCACGGCTCAGCCTCTCAGTCTCTCATCCTCTCACCCGGGCGGTTGGCACTTTCGCGCGATCAGCTGGCACAGCCCGGAGACCGACCCCACCACCACCCCCAAGAACGAGCCATCACCCCGGGACCAAGGCCCTGCGCTCGCCAAAACCTGCGCTCGCCAAAAGATGCGGCTCGCCCAATGGTTTGACGTTTACGTTTTGGTTAGTGACATTACAGGACCAAGAGAGCGGGACCCAAGAGCCGAGTCTGCAGACCGCAGACCTCGACTCCAGGAACCCGGCCTCAGCACATGAGACTTGAAGCCCTGGAACTTCGGATTGGAATGGGGACGGAGCAAATGCTGCGAAAAATACTGATGGGATTGGCAATATTCATGCTGACAATCGCTGCATTAGGCCTGTGGCGATCCGACGACATCAGCCGCCTTCTGGCCGTGAACAGCCTCTTTTCTAAACAACGGATCGTCGCCAATTTCTCTGCCATGGACACGATGTTTCACTCCCGGCCCGTGCCGGTGAACGGCGATGTGGAACCCTGGCCGACGCGCAAAACGCCGCTTCCAGACCAGATTTTGGCCGGAGAGCGATCGGTTCAGGTCGAAGACTACCTTGCGGACACGGCAACCACATCACTGCTCGTGGTGAAAGATGGCGAAATCGTCCACGAAAGCTACTTACTTGGCACACAGGCAGACGATCTGCGCATCTCTTGGTCCATGGCAAAGAGCGTGCTGTCGGTTGCCATGGGCATTGCGGTGGAAGATGGGCTGATCGATATTGACCGGACGGTTGAGACCTATGTACCCACCTTGACCCAAAGCGCTTATGCAGGTGTAACCGTCCGCAATGCGCTCAACATGGCCAGCGGCGTACGCTTCAATGAAGACTATCTCGACTTTTGGTCAGACATAAACCGCATGGGCCGGGTGCTTGCACTGGGTGGCTCCATGGACGAGTTTACCGCCGGTATCGATGGGCGGTTGGGCACGCCCGGCTCGGTAAGGCAATACGTCTCCATCGACACACATGTGCTGGCGATGGTGTTGCGGGCAGCCACTGGCCAATCGCTGCCGGATTATGTCGGTGCGAAAATACTGTCCCCCATTGGCCTTGAACGGCAGCCCCATTACCTCGCCGATGGTGAAGGTGTCGCATTTGCCCTGGGCGGCTTGAACATGACCACACGAGACTATGCGCGCTTCGGCCAAATGGTGCTCAATGGTGGCGTTTGGGACGGTGAACGGCTCGTATCTCCCCGATGGCTGGCCGAATCCACGGCTCCGTCGGCACCGCCCAGATTTAGGAGCGATGGATTTGGATATGGCTATCAATGGTGGATACCGGATGGCTCAAATGGCGCGTTTATGGCCAGGGGTATTTACGGGCAATTCATGTGGATCGATCCCAATCGTCGTATTGTGATCGTCAAGACTTCTGCCAATCGCAACTTCCGGCAACCGGGCGTGATGAAACAAAATGTAATCTTTCTTGATGCGATAGCGGCGTACTACGCCTCGCAATAGACGTTTGAAAAGCTGCGGCATGTTGCCGGTTACCTGCCCCTGTGGCATATGCACCCCACTAAGACGACAGGGGAATTCTCATGGGTGAAATGCCAGCCGGAAACGGCGTCATGGCCGGCAAGCGCGGGCTTGTCATGGGGCTTGCAAACAACCGCTCCATCGCTTGGGGTATCGCAAAAAGCCTGCACGACGCCGGTGCCGAACTCGCATTCACCTACCAGGGCGACGCGCTGAAAAAGCGGGTTGAGCCGCTTTGCAATGAACTGGGCGGCCTTCTGGCAGGCCATTGTGATGTTACCGACCCTGAAAGCATGGATAGCGCCTTCAAGGCCGTCGAAGACGCTTGGGGCAAGATTGACTTTGTGGTCCATGCCATTGCCTTTTCCGACAAGGCCGAACTGGATGGGCGTTTCATCGACACCAGTGCACCCAACTTCGAGCGCACGATGAACATCTCGGTCTACTCACTTGTGGCGGTGGCCCAGCGGGCAGAAAAACTGATGACCGATGGTGGCTCCATTCTGACGCTCACCTATTACGGCGCCGAAAAAGTCATGCCGCACTATAACGTCATGGGCGTGGCCAAAGCGGGCCTTGAAGCATCCGTGCGCTACCTGGCCGAGGATCTGGGCAAAACTGGCATCCGCGTGAACGCGATCTCAGCTGGCCCGATCAAAACACTTGCCGCGTCCGGCATTGGCGATTTCCGCTACATCCTCAAGTGGAATGAGTACAACGCCCCCATGCGCCGGGCGACCACCATTGAGGAAGTGGGCGACACGGCTATGTTCCTGGCGTCCGACCTGTCCCGCGGCATCACTGGCGAAGTGATCCACGTGGATTCCGGCTACCACGCCGTGGGCATGAAGGCCGTAGATGCGCCGGACATTTCCGTGGATAAGAGCTGAACGAGCCGTGCCCACTGGCCCAATTCCGAAGCGCCGCATCCTGTTCGTCCGCCATGGCGAAACGGATTGGAATGCTGAGCGGCGCATGCAGGGCCAACGCAACATTCCGCTCAATTCCACCGGCGAAGACCAGGCCAGGAACGTCGGTCAGATTTTGCCAAAACTGCTCAATAGCGCCGAGACCCCCGACCTGTGGTGCAGCCCGCTAATGCGGTGCGTGCGCACATTTGAGCTGGCAGCCCAGCAATACAGTTCGGCCACTGGCAGCACCCTACCCACGCCGCATTATGATGATCGCCTCAAGGAGATCACCTTCGGGCCGATGGAAGGCAAAAAGCTTGATGAGCTGCCACCGGAGCAGGCTCAGGCCCGAGCGAACGACCATTGGGGGTTCAAGGTGGATGGCGCAGAGAGCTATGCCGACGGCTCGGTGCGGGCAGCGCACTGGCTGGCCGAACAGACGGGCTCCGGCTCCACGCTCCTCATCTTCTCCCATGGCGGAATTTGCCGCGGCCTGCGCCACCACCTGCTTGAACTGCCCGGCGAAGAGGCCGCAGGCTCCGCGATTCCACAAGGCGTGGTGATCGAGTGGACCTGCGACACAAAGGGTTACTGGCAGGAACAAATTTACGGGCAATCATTGTAGCCAGGCCGCGGCGAATGGTTCATATTTTCTTTTTTTTAAAGCAAAAGAACACAATTGGAAAAATGCCTATGGGAAACCCGATCAAATTTGCATTGATTGCATGCACCGCCATGGTGGTAGGCTTGTCTTCACAAGTGACTTCCGTGTCAGCTCAAACATTTAACAGCACCGTCAGATCAGGTGTCACATCCACCGTTGGCACTTACTGGATTTTCAGCAAAAGAGGCTGCATCGTTGGGGAACGACCCCGCGCACGCGTCACCAAGCAGCCGAAGAATAGCAAGATCACCGTTCAGAACTACAATTTCCGGATCCCCAAAGGGCAATTATGTGCTGGAAAGGCAGTTCCCGGGGTG
Source organism: Pseudomonadota bacterium (assembly GCA_039815105.1). Taxonomy (GTDB): domain Bacteria; phylum Pseudomonadota; class Alphaproteobacteria; order Rhizobiales; family Rhizobiaceae; genus JBCBXA01. The sequence goes on along the minus strand of JBCBZX010000037.1, from coordinate 3,734 downwards.
AGGTTTGTGTATCGTTCGAACCGTGGGTTTCGAGGTAAAGACAATGGCAACATCAGTGTCGTCTTTTCGAAGTTTTCAGATGGCGCTGCGGTTGCCAAACAGTCCCGAGGTTTGAGGTTTAACATCACTGTCAAATAGTGTGGGGTTAGAAAGAAGCTTTAGCAAAAGCTCGATGGCACTGTTTGACCGGCATCCGCACAGCCAGTAGACGAGCGCGGTCAGCCTTTTCCTTCAGCCGGTTTCTTCATGTCTCACAATTCCTTCGGCCATCTTTTTCGCTTCACCACTTGGGGTGAAAGCCATGGACCTGCCCTTGGCTGCGTCGTGGACGGGTGCCCTCCGGGGCTGGAGATCAGCGCCGCTGAGATCCAGACCTATCTGGACAAGCGCAAGCCGGGCACGAACAAATTCGTCACCCAGCGCCGCGAAGCGGACGCTGTGAAGGTGCTGTCCGGCGTGATGCCCAAACCTCTTGTGGATGAGAATGAACCCGACGACTCGGACGTTCTGGTCACCACCGGGACGCCGATCTCTATGGTGATCGAGAACACCGATCAGCGCTCCAAAGATTATGGCGAGATCTGCCGCCAATATCGCCCCGGCCATGCCGACTTCGCCTATGATGCCAAATATGGCATCCGCGACTATCGCGGCGGTGGGCGGTCTTCAGCCCGCGAAACTGCGGCCCGCGTGGCGGCAGGCGCCATCGCACGCAAAGTGCTGGCCGCCAGCTTTCCAGATGTGAAAATACGCGCTGCTATGGTGGGCATGGGCACCGCCACCATCGACCGCGCCAATTGGGACTGGGCGGAGGTGGACCGTAACCCATTCTTCATGCCCGACGCCGGGTCGGTGGGCAACTGGGAGACCTATCTTGAGGGCGTGCGCAAGGCGGGTTCATCTGTGGGCGCGATGATCGAAGTGCAGGCCGAAGGGCTGCCTGCAGGCCTCGGCGCGCCCGTCTATGGCAAGCTCGATCAGGACATCGCCTCGGCGCTGATGAGCATCAATGCTGTGAAAGGCGTGGAGATCGGCAACGGCATGGAGGCGGCAACGCTGACCGGCGAAGCCAACGCCGACGAAATCCGAATGGGAGCCGATGGTAATCCCGAGTTCCTGAGCAACAATTCCGGCGGCGTGCTGGGAGGCATCTCAAATGGTGACACCATCATCGCCCGCTTCGCTGTGAAGCCCACCAGCTCCATACTCACCGAGCGCCGTTCCATCGACGCCGACGGCAAGGAAGTCGACGTGCGCACCAAAGGCCGCCACGACCCGTGCGTGGGGATCAGAGCCGTGCCCATCGCCGAAGCGATGATGGCCTGTGTTTTAGCGGATCATTGGCTGCGGCACCGGGGGCAGGTTGGGTGAAATTGCCCCGACCTCAACACTTGACATGTATCACCGTGATACATATAGTTCAGGTGTAGGCTTAATGATACAACCCAAGATCATGCCTGGTCCTTGGACACCTTCTGAAGCAACCGATCGCATTCGATGGATGGCTCATCAAAATGGGTTGACCTTGTCCTATACTCTTCATGCGCGCAGCCGGATTCTAGAACGCGGCATGATCATCTCCGACGTTCTGCACGTTTTGAGAACAGGTTTTGTGCACGAAAACGCTGTGCCAGCGTCTCGCCCTGGCTATCACAGATATGTGGTCCAAGGCGTCGCGCCAAACGGCGGACAACGCAAGATCGGTGTGCCGGTCATTCCTGATCAGGCTGGGTGCCTACTGAAGGTTGTGACCGTTATGTGGATCGATGAAACTGAGACCAGAGCTGGAACCATCATTGGCAATGACTGAATACATTCATCATTATGTCGAGAGCGGCCTCGACAATGTTTACATTTATGGGATTCCGTTGGAACTGGATGACAGCGAAGAGGCGTTGATCACCATCCCCGCCATAAACGATCTGCATCGAGTAATCGCCAAAGGTATCATCAGCCATCAAAACTCGATGAGCGGAACCGAGTTGCGTTTTCTGCGAACTGAGATGGGCCTGACGCAGGCTCAGCTTGCCGAGCTGGTACATCGCGACAAACAATCTATCGGGCGCTGGGAACGAAGCGAGATCGAACTGGACGCCGCCGCCGAAGTCTTGATAAGGCGATTTGCGATTGAGAGCCTGTCTCTCGATCTAGAAATCGGGATTGATGAGCTGTCAAAACGCAGTGTACCAGGTGCTGTAACGCAGGCAATTGCGATCGATTTCGATAATGATTTAGTCGATTCTGGCCGTTACGAGCTTCGCGCAGCATGACCTACAACCAATCCCGAGTAGTCGACGCAATCCGCGCTTTTGAGGCTGGCGAAATCGTTGTCGTGACCGATGATGATGACCGCGAGAATGAAGGCGATCTCATCGTCGCCGCCGTTCATTGCACGCCAGAGAAAATGGCCTTCATCGTGCGCCACACGTCTGGCATCGTGTGCACGCCCATGGAGCGAAGTGAGGCCAAGCGGCTCAACCTGACGGCTATGGTGGCGGAGAATGACGCGCCCCACGCCACGGCATTTACGGTCACAGTGGATTACAAGCACGGCACCACCACCGGCATTTCCGCCGATGACCGCACGCTGACGGCCCGCAATCTGGCCAACCCAAATGCGGGGGCGGAAGATTTTGTGCGGCCGGGCCACATCTTCCCGCTTGTCGCCCGCGAAGGCGGCGTGCTCATGCGCTCCGGCCACACGGAAGCGGCTGTTGATCTGTGCAAGCTCGCGGGCCTGCCGCCGGTGGGCGTGATCTGCGAAATGGTGAACGATGATGGTTCGGTGATGCGCGGACCGCAGGTGGCCGACTTCGCGGAAAACCACGGCCTGAAACAGGTGTCCGTGGCCGACCTCATCGCCTACCGCCAGCGCAAGGAAACGCTGGTGCGCCGCGACGCGACCTTTTCCATCGACACGCCCCACGGCCCGGCAGAAGCCGTCGCCTATTCACTACCCTGGGAACCGATGCAGCACCTTGCCGTGGTCTATGGCGACATTCGCGATGGCGAGAATGTGCCGGTGCGCCTGCATCTCGAAGACGTGGCAGACGACGTATTCGGGGCAATGCCCGGCATTCACGACATCAGCCGCAAGATCGGTGAAGCGGGCCGGGGCGTGATTGTCTATCTGCGCCAGGGTTCAGTCGGTGTGGGCGGGCCGGGCCGTATCCAGCGACCGGATGTGCCCACAGATCGCGAAGACCACGCGCAAGTGGCAGAACGCGATGAGGAATGGCTGGAAATCGGCCTTGGCGCGCAAATCTTGAAGGATCTGGGGGTCCGTTCCATCAAGCTGCTGGCCTCGCGGGAACGTCATTATGTCGGATTGTCGGGTTTCGATATCGAGATTGTGGAAACCGAAATCGTATAGGGTGCGCACTATGGCCAGCCGCATTGGAAGAACATCACTGCCCATCGCGGCGGCCCTCTTGTGTACAGCCACCTTCGTCCAATCCGCAGTGGCTCAGGAGGTGCGTCGCGGCCCCCTCGCCTCCGTCACCAGCCTCAAAAGCCTGACCCCGCCGCCTGACGCGCGGCTGGTATTTTCGCCGGAGGTCGACAGCAAAATCGAATGGGCGGCATTTGTTGGCGCGACGGATCGCTATGCCCATGGCGTGTTGGGGGATGCGATTGAAGCGTCGGGCATCGCGGTGAAGGTGCGCGGTGGCGAACTGGTGACGGTGCAGCTGAACCGCGATGTGTATGAGGATATCGACCCGCGCATCGTGCAG
>JBCBZX010000390.1:0-2595 GCA_039815105.1 Pseudomonadota bacterium | reverse complement strand
GTCAGCTTGTCCTTTTTGAACTTACGAATGGTGAGGGCCGGGCCGTCAATGGCCAAAGGGGGCGCAATCACGTTCACACGGGAACCATCGGCGAGGCGGGCGTCACAGATGGGGGATGAATCATCCACGCGGCGACCAACCTGGCTCACGATGCGCTGGCAGATGTTCATCAACTGGTCATTGTCGCGGAACTTGATGTCAGTTTGGGCCACCTTGCCACCGACCTCAATGAACGTCGTGTCTGCGCCGTTGACCATGATGTCGGCGATATCGTCACGAGCCAGCAAGGGCTCCAACGGCCCGTAGCCCAGGACGTCATTGCAAATGTCTTCGAGCAGAGCTTCCTGCTCGGCAATCGACATGACCAGGTTTTTGATCGCGATGATGTCGGAAACGATGTCGCGAATTTCTTCGCGCGCGGCCTCATTGTCCAACTGCGCCAGCTGGCCAAGATCGATCGTGTCGATCAGAGCTGCAAAAATACTGGCTTTGGTCGCGTAGTAGTTTTGGTCGCGGCCCTTGACCGATGTTGATTTAGACGCAGGTGCTGGCGTCGGCGCAGGCGTGGGATTGGGTGTGGCGGCGGGCGCCTTGGGCGCAGCATCGGCGATAGATGGCTGGATGGTGGGCGCCTGCACTGGCTGGGGCGTTACTGGCTGGGCTGCGGGCGCACCGGCCGTCCCGGAGGCCGCCTGCCCGGGCGCCAGCGTTGCCGTCCCGGCGCCAAAACTCGCCTTGCCATCTGACCCCGCAGATTTTCCGTCGCCACGTTTTCCGAACATCGCTTGGTCCTTCCGACCCTATTCTCAGGCGCTCGCCGCGCTTTTGCCGCCCAAGCCCAGCTTGGACAGAATTGGGCCCAGGCCGGCCCTTGCTTTTGGAACAATCAGCTGCTTTCGCCCAGTTACGCTCGCTGCAAGCCCGTCGAAAATGCTCACGGTCTCATGTTTGCTATCAAACTCACCAATCATCTGGCCATTATTGGCGGCCGTGCCGAACAGCTCCGGTGCAAACGGCACAATTGCCGACGGCTCAAAGCCAAGGGGTCCACAGAAGTCTGAAACGGAGATTTCGGGCCGTTTGGGCACGCCGACCTGATTGAGAACCAGATGAGGCCTTTCGTCATTCGGTCGCAGCTCGCTGAGCTTGTCGATCAAAAGCTTGGTGTTGCGCAGACCGGCAAGATCAGGCGTGGTGGTGATGACCACTTGATCGGCCCGCGTGAGCACCTGCTGGCTCCAGCTCGTCCAGATATGTGGAAGGTCGAGCACGACATTGGGAACGCCGGCCTGAAGCAAATCGAACAGCGCTTCAAAGGTCATCTCTTCAAAGTCGCAAGTTCTGTCCAGCGCCGCCGGCGCCGCCAACAGGCTCAGATGCTCGGAGCATTTTGCCAGAATGCGGTCGAGATAGGTCTCGTCGAGCCGATCGGGCGAGAAGATCACATCGGCGATCGTTTGGGCGGGCTCCTGGTCGAAGTTGATGTTGGCCGTGCCAAACGCAACATCAAGATCGGCAAGCACGACGTCAGACTCGTTCTGATTGGACATGTGCCAGGCGCAATTGTGCGCAATGGTGGATGAGCCAACCCCCCCCTTCGCACCAACGAAGGCCACAAATCGTCCCAACGGTTCCGCTTCGGGGTCGACAAACAGTGTTGAGATCTCAGTCAACATGTCCGGCAGATCCACCGGTGCCACCATATATTCCGATACGCCACGCTGAATGAGCTCACGATAGAGCGTCACATCGTTTACATGACCGACAACCACCACTTTGGTGCCCGGGTCACAATGGGCGGACAACTCGTCCAATTGTCCTATGATCTTGTCCGCAGATGCCTTGGACTCCAAGACAAGCAAATTGGGCGTTGGTGCCTGACTGTAGAATTGCGTTGCCGCGGGTATGGAGCCCATATGCACCTTCACATGGGCCTTTGTCATTCGACGGTCGTTGGAGCCGCGCTCCAGCATGGATGCAAATTCGGTCGTTTCGCAAAAGGCCTGGAGCGAGATGCGCGGGATGGGCCTTACCGTTTGCATGGCCGCCGTGAACTCCTGCTCCGCCACAGGCTCGTAACGTGCGGCGGCGGGCGCGGTATCCATCACCGTTTCGGGCAGAACGGGAGTTGAAGGCTCAGCCTCAACCTCTAGCACTTCTGGGTGAGGCTCTGAGGGCTGAAGTGCAGGGGGCTGAGGCGCAGGCGCGCTCTGGCTTGGGCCCGAATTTTGAGGCACATCATCGGCAAAGAATGCATCGGCCACACGTTCGGCACTCGCCGACTTTTCCTTAAAAAGGTTCTCGCTCATCACTGCGCCCTTTTGTAAATTTTGAAGACCTCGGCGCGCTGTTCGGCATCAACCGGGCTTGAAGCCCTCGGGGTCACCAGGTCCTTTGGATCAGCCAATTGGGTCGCGAAATTCGCCTGAGATGCGCAACCGAAGTTCTGGTAGTTGCGGTTCTCAAATGTGTCGTAATCAGGGGGCAGTATCTGCGCGATGACGTAGTGTTCGACCGGGGTATTCCGATCGATTCCGGCGGCGACGCCGTGACCGACATCGACGCGTTCTTCGGCGACGAGGAATTCGCCGACTT
>JBCBZX010000035.1:0-15864 GCA_039815105.1 Pseudomonadota bacterium | reverse complement strand
GGCCGCGCAACCAAGATCGTTGAAAAACCGAAAGAGCCAGAAAGCCCCTGGGCTGTCACCGGGCTCTATTTTTACGACAATGACGTTGTCGATATCGCGTCCAGCATCAAACCGTCACCACGGGGTGAACTGGAAATCACGGACGTCAACAATGCCTATCTCGAGCGCGGCGATTTGCACGTAAAACGGTTGGGGCGCGGCTTTGCGTGGTTGGACACTGGAACAGCTGCGAGCTTGCATGAAGCGTCAGCCTTCGTGCGAACCGTTGTGAACCGGCAAGGCCAGCAAATTGCATGCCTTGAAGAAATTGGCCTCGAACAAAAATGGCTCAAGCCAGAAACGCTTGAACAACGTGCCCAGGCGCTGGGCAAAACAGCATATGCGGCCTATTTGCGGTCTGTGCTGGCACAATAAGCCAAGTCGAAAACTCAGAGGGTCGCTCGCATGGATATCCGCCCCCTAGGCCTGGACGGCGTTTATGAAATCCGTCCCAAACGTCACGGCGATGATCGCGGTTTCTTTTCGGAAGTCTACAATCAGGGCGCTTTGGCAGACGCCGGTATCGATCTTGAATTTGTGCAGGACAACCAGTCTTACTCAGCTCCCGCAAAGGTGCTGCGCGGCATGCACTATCAGACGCCGCCCATGGCGCAGGCAAAACTGCTTCGTGTGGTGCGCGGTGCCATAATTGATGTTGTCGCAGACATTCGCGAAGGGTCGCCCACCTTTGGCAAATGGGTCAGCCTCGAGGTCTCCGCCGATCAGTGGAACCAGATTTTGGTTCCCGTTGGTTTCGCCCACGGTTTCATGACGCTCACCACAGATTGCGAGGTCATCTACAAGGTTTCGGCCCCCTACTCGCCAGAGCATGAGCGATCCATTCGATTTGATGATCCAACTCTGAACATCGATTGGGGTGCAAGCACGCACGACGCAACCCTGTCCGGCAAAGATAAAATAGCGCCATTTCTGGCTGATCAGAAAACCGGTTTCGTATATTAGCCTTCCAGACATGTCTTCTTGTCCGTCTCGCTGAAAGCTCAAAACATGAAAATTCTCGTCACCGGCGGTGCCGGCTTCATCGGATCAGCAGTGGATCGCCACATTGCACGCGACACGCACCATTCGGTCGTCAATTTCGACAAACTCACCTATGCGGGCAACCTCGCTTCCCTCAAAGAAGTCGATAATCTGCCGGACTACACTTTCGTGCAGGGTGATATCTGCGACCGCGAAAAGGTTCTTTCCACCCTGCGCGAACACGATGTCGACGTGGTGATGCATCTGGCAGCGGAAAGCCATGTTGACCGGTCAATTGATGGCCCACGGGCGTTCATCGAGACCAACATCATGGGCACGTTCGAAATGTTGAACGCGGCGTGGGAATATTGGGAAGGCCTGGAAGGCGAGCAGAAAGACGGCTTCCGTTTCCACCATATTTCCACTGACGAGGTCTTCGGAGACCTGCCATTTGACAGCGGTATCTTCACTGAAGAAAGCCCCTACAAGCCATCCTCGCCTTACTCAGCGTCCAAGGCGGCATCCGACCATCTGGTGCGCGCGTGGCATGAAACGTTCGGCTTTCCGGTCGTGCTGTCCAATTGCTCCAACAATTACGGGCCTTACCATTTTCCCGAAAAGCTCATCCCATTGGTCATTCTCAATGCCCATGCCGGTAAGCCGCTGCCCGTTTACGGCACGGGGGAAAACGTTCGCGATTGGCTCCACGTCACTGATCATGCCACCGCGCTGGTCAAAGTCGCCACGGAAGGCAAGCTTGGCGACAGCTACAATATTGGTGGCAATGCCGAGCGCACCAACATTGACGTTGTCAAAGCGATCTGTGCGGCGCTAGACGCCAAAGTGCCCCGTGCGGACGGCAAATCCTACACCGAGCAGATTACCATGGTCTCCGACCGTCCGGGTCATGACAGGCGCTATGCCATCGACGCCACCAAAATCAAAAATGATTTAGGATGGGAGCCAAGCTACACTTTTGAGACCGGCCTGAGCGAAACCGTCGATTGGTACCTTGGAAACGAATGGTGGTGGGGGCCGTTGGTCAGCAAAGGCGCCACTGAGCGGCGCGGCACAGCAAAAGCATCGGACTGATTGGTTGCCACAAAACATACTCATCGTTGGCAAGAATGGACAGCTGGCACGCTCACTGGAACGGGCGTCGCTGCCCGGTCACCCGGTTTGGCTGGCGCGGCGCGAGTTGGATCTTGCCAAACCGGAAGAGATCTCAGCCGTTCTCCAGGCGCACAAACCCGACATAGTTGTGAACGCGGCGGCCTACACGGCCGTCGATGCAGCCGAAGATGATGCGCTGACGGCGAAAGCGGTAAACGCTGACGGGCCGAAGGCTTTGGCCGAGTGCTGCAAGCTGATCGACGCGACCCTTATCCACATTTCCACCGACTATGTTTTCGATGGCACGCTCGATCAACCCTATACCGAGACGGCTCCCACCAGCCCCTTAGGCGTGTACGGAACGACCAAGCTGGCGGGTGAGCAGGCCATAGCTGACAGCGGTTGCAATTATGCAATTGTGCGAACAGCCTGGGTTTACAGCCCGTTTGGCAACAATTTTCTCAAAACCATGCTGCGCGTCGCGGGCTCCCGCGATGAGCTAAACGTGGTTGCGGATCAAGTTGGCAACCCCACCAGCGCCCTCGACCTGGCCGATGCAATAGCCGCTATGATTGCGTCCTGGCAGAAAGACCCGGCCTGCGGTTTGAACAAAATCTACCACGTAGCCGGCACAAATGCGGCGAGCTGGGCAGATTTTGCGGAACAGATTTTCACGTTCAGCAAGGCGCAAGGCGGCCCCTTCGCCAAGGTGAACCGGATCCCTTCAAGCCAGTATCCCACCCCCGCGGCACGCCCCGCCAACTCCAGACTGAGCACAGCTTTGTTCTCGAGCACCTTCGACTTTACCATGCCCCATTGGCAGAGCTCAACGGAAGCGGTGGTGGCCGAGTTGCTGAGCGCAGAAGACGACTGAAATGAGTGATGATGGCACGAGGAAATCGAGGCTGTTTCGAGCGGAACTGGGCTCAATTTCCTGCGACGACATTGAGCAGATCGTCGTTATTGGCTCTTGGCCCAACTCATCGTTCAGCTATTATTTAGAGCCTCAATTCGAGCACTTGCCGGCGGCCAGCATTCGTCTGTTGAACCGCTACCTTGCACCACACACAGTGCCCGACGACGCCCCTTCGTGCTACCAGCGCAACCCGGAAACAGGCGCTCTGAACACACGCACGATCGTTGTGATCAATCGCTACGTCAAAGGTTCCATGCTGCGGTGGGTGGAAAACAATCGCAGGCACATTGCTGCACTGGTCTATTTCACAGATGATGACATGGCGGCCATGGCGCGCGACAAGTCTGTGCCGCTTATTAAGAAGCAGCAGCCGCTTAAGACCATCGCCCACTGGCGCAAACTTATGTCGACGGTTGATTGCGTGGTCGCGTCGACAAAGGAGTTGGCCGGCCGCATAGAACACCCCAACAAGATCATCTTGCCTCCGGTGCTGCATCCCATGCCTGCCCAGAATGGCAGATCAGACCCAAACCACGTTGCCTACCTGGCCAAAATGCACAAGGCCGAACATGCCTTCCTGCAACCCATCATCGAAAAGTGCATGGCGGAGCACGACCAGATGAGATTCTCGGTCATTGCTGAGGGGCAATCAGAAAGGGCATGGCGGCGCATCGCGCGACGGATCGGTCCGGACCGCCTCCACGTCGTCGGCCCCCAAACGCTAAACGGCTATTTTCGTTTTCTGCAGTCGCTGGATGCGGGCATCAGCCTGGCGCCATTGGAAGACACGCCGCTCAACAGAGCAAGATCGGCCACAAAACGGTATGATGCGGTTCGCTTGGGAGCAGCGGGCCTGTTTGCGGACCTCACACCCTATACCGGCTATGGCCACCAGACGGGTGAGATATATCTGCCCGCCAGACCGGACGATTGGCAGGAAGCTATCTCTGTTTTGATGTCAGACCGCAAACAGTGGGAGTTTACGCGCAATGCCTCACGCGTGCTGGCGCTCACAACGCTTGCTGGCCTGCCAAAACTGTTCCCCAACCAGAGTGCTTGAGCCGCATAGTCGGAAAACTTGTCCCCGTCTCACGCTACGCGTGGACACTGTCCTCAAACCAGCGAGGACATTATGGAAGAAACACCAAATCTCAACCTGCCCTACATTGCGGCGGCCCAGGCGCAGAAACATATCACCCACAATGAAGCTATCCGCAGGCTGGATGCCGTTGTGCAGATGTCCGTTGGGGCGACGCAAAGCGCCCCACCACCCATGCCCATCGCCGACGGACAACGCTACATTGTCGACATCGCTGCCACAGGCGATTGGGCGGGCCAGGACACAAAAGTTGCAGCTTGGCAGGACGGGGAGTGGGCCTTCATCACCCCACACGCAGGTTGGCTGGCCTACGACATATCGACAGGCGCTTATTTGAGTTTCGATGGCTCGACATGGGCCGCAATGGCATCTGGCTCCGGTGGCGGTAATGGCGGAGGGAGTGGAAGCGGCAGCACAACGGGCCCGGTGACCGAGCTCGGCATCAACACGAGCGCGGACCAAACCAACCGCCTTGCGGTCAGTTCCGAAGCGGTGCTGTTCACACACGAAGGGGACGACCAGCGGGTAACGGTGAACCGCGCAACTGCCGCTGACGCTGCATCCCTACAGTTTCAAACTGGATACAGTGCTGACGGGGAGATCGGCACAATCGGCAATGGCGATTTGAAGTTCAAAACCAAAGTCGGCACATCACTCGCGGAAGCCATTTCCATCCACGCAGACCATGCCATGGTGTCAATGCCTCTGCAGCCAGGCTTCAAGCTCAATATGGGGACGGGCGTTCAAGTCATCTCGACCAGCCACACCGTGCTGACATTTTCTGCACTTGAATTTGACCGCTCAAACAATTGGAACAGCGCGACCAATGCCTTCATCGCCCCGGTGGATGGTCTGTACGTATTTAGCGCGTCGTTTTTTACGTTGGGCAACACGAATCTGGCTCGGCTGGGATTTGGCGTTAACGGGATTGCGGATGCGGGTACGGTCAATCTGTTCTCCGGCGTTTTGCCTGTTTCCATGACCCATTTTCTTTCGTTGACCGCGGGTGATGCAGTTGACGTAAGGACCGGTGACCCCCAGGGCACGCTGGAAATATTCGGATATCATTGCAGCTTTTCAGGCGCGAAAGTCGCCTGAGACAAGCTGCTCCGCTTACCCCCAATCCTGCCCGTACCAGCCGGTCACAAGCTGTCCACCCGAGCACCCGCGGGGGGGCAGGCGACCGAAGCCCCAACGCACTTGCCATCGCTCTATATATCAATTAATCGAGATATATGGATTCTTTAGGCGCCACAGCTTCGTTCTCCGCACTTAGCCAACAGACGCGGCTCGACGTCTTTCGCCTGCTGTTGAAAGCAGGACCGAAAGGCATGCAGGCCGGTGCCATTGGCGAAGAGCTGAACGTTCGCCAAAACACAATGTCTGCAAATTTGTCCGTACTCGTTCAGGCAGGCCTTCTTCGCAATGAGCGGGAAGGCCGCGCCATCCGGTATTTCGCGAATATTGAGGGTCTGCGCGATCTGCTGTCCTTTTTGATGCAGGACTGCTGCGGCGGTCGGCCAGAACTGTGCCAACCCATTATTGAGGAGTTGGCCTGCGCCTGTTGAGGCCGTGCCAAAATGCTGATGACAGACAATTTGCCCAGAAAACTTGGTGCGGAGTTCGTGGGAACCGCATTTCTGTTGGCGACCGTAGTTGGCTCAGGAATCATGGCCGAGGGGTTGGCGGGTGGCAACGTGGCGATAGCCCTATTGGGCAACACGATACCGACTGGGGCCATTCTCGTCGTGCTGATCACAATGCTAGGCCCAATTTCAGGTGCGCATTTCAACCCCGCAGTGACCTTGGTTTTCGCTATTCGGCGAGAGATCTCAGTGCCCGCTGCATTCGCCTACACGCTGATTCAGATCGCGGGCGGTATATTGGGCGTTTGGGCTGCCCATTTGATGTTTGATCAGAATCTCGTCCAGTTTTCACTCAAAGCCCGAACCGGGGGCCCTCAATGGTTCGCCGAAGCGGTGGCAACGTTCGGCCTTATCGTTACAATCCTTGCGACCATAAGGGCCCGCGCAAGCGCGGTGCCGATGGCGGTGGGGCTCTACATTACGGCCGCCTATTGGTTCACGGCGTCCACATCCTTCGCTAACCCTGCGGTGACGATCGCGCGCGGTTTTTCGGACACTTTCGCGGGCATCCGCCCGGCGGATGTTCCCCTTTTCATCACCGCGCAACTCATCGCTGCATTGCTGGCCCTAGCCTATTGCAATTGGCAACTTGGCCGCGAAAACCCGTCTTCCATCGCACCAGAGCAAACATCATGAGCATTGTCATTCATCACAATCCCGCCTGCGGAACATCTCGCAACGTGCTGGAGATTATACGCGGCTTCACGGGTGAACCGACCGTGATCGAATATCTCGACACAGGTTGGACGCGCCCACAATTGCTAGCTCTGTTTGCAGCGGCAGACCTCACACCGCGCACAGCCCTGCGCACCACCAAATCACCCGCCGAGGAGCTTGGCTTGACCGCGCCAGATGCATCTGAAGACGCCATACTGGATGCCATGTTGGAGCACCCGGTGCTGGTGAACCGGCCCATCGTTTGCACAGCCAAGGGCGTAGCTTTGTGCCGCCCCTCAGAGGCTGTTTTTGCATTATTGAACGTGCAACAAGGCGCCACCTTCACCAAAGAGGACGGTGAGGTCGTCACAGCGCCATGACAGACACGCCCAACCTTGATGCAGAGCTTCTTCATGCAACCGATGTGCAGCGGCTTGCACCCACTCACGGATTGGAGCACCCGCCCCGCGTGCTGATGCTTTACGGCTCGCTGCGCCAACGGTCCTTTTCGCGCCTGTTGACCCAGGAAGCGGCCGAAGTTCTGACCACGCTTGGCGCGGAAGTTCGGATATTTGACCCGACTGGCCTACCCTTGCCGGACGGAGCGCCGGACACGCACCAAAAGGTGCAAGAGTTGCGGAACCTGTCATTGTGGTCTGAAGCCCAGGTCTGGTGCTCTCCAGAACGGCATGGCGCCATGACCGGCATAATGAAAGCGCAGATAGACTGGCTGCCTTTGGCGCCCATTGGCGGGGTTCGACCCACCCAGGGCCGCACACTTGCTCTCATGCAGGTCAATGGCGGGTCGCAAAGCTTCAACACCGTCAATCAGATGCGTATCCTGGGGCGTTGGATGCGTATGATCACCATCCCAAACCAATCGTCCGTGGCCAAAGCGTGGAACGAATTTGGCGATGATGACCGCATGAAGCCCTCCCCCTTTTACAATCGGATGGTGGATGTGATGGAGGAACTACTGAAGTTCACCCACCTCACCCGCGGCCACGCTGACTATCTGGTGGATCGGTATTCCGAGCGTTTGGAAAGCGCAGAGGAACTGTCAAAACGGGTCAACCAAAGCTCAATCTGACGTCTGTTCCGAGTTTGGCCCCTCAATGGGTGTCTGATATCCTCATCACTCAAAGCCTCACTCGCGATGCGATTGTGCCCACACCGCGACGTGAAGAGTTCGACGTATGGGGTGCACCGGGATTGGGTGGAGAAGAATTGGGTTTGGAGCGAACATGACTTCTTTGCAGGAACGCATTGTCAGACACTCTCCCTCTGCAGGACCCAGATCGGCAGGTGTTTGGGGCATCTTCGACCCGCCCAGCGGGTCCGCGCAATATGTGGTTGCGTGTCCGTCCACCCGGCAGGCAGCTATAATAGACCCGGTTCAGGGGTTCGATATGGCCTCTTGTCGAACGGATGATGACGCCGCTGAACAGATCATAGACCTGGTTCAAAGCAACGGTCTTGACGTCAGATGGGTGTTAGACACCCACCCCCATGCCGATCATTTAACAGCATCCCACGAGCTGAAAACGCACTTTGCCGCAGCCAATGGCATTGGCGAGAAGGTGCGAGACATCGCAGCCTTGTGGCGCGACTTCTACAATTTGCCCGACGCTTTTGACGTTGAGCGCCATTACGACCGGCTGTTTGCGGATGGCGATATGTTTCAGTTGGGTGCGCTGCCGGTCGAAGTAATGCTCCATCCCGGCCACACACTGGGATCGATCAGCTATAAAATTGGCGGAGATGCCGCCTTCATTCACGACACTCTCATGCAACCGGATCGCGGCACGGCGCGGTGCGACTTCCCCGGCGGGTCCGCCGAGGCGCTTTGGGATGCCATTCAGTCCATTTTGTCGATGGCCGATGACACGCGACTCTTCATAGGCCACGACTATCCCGACGACGCCAGAACCGAGCCACAATGGGAAGCGACGGTAAGTGATCATCGGGCGCATAATATTCATGTGGCAGACGGCGTTGAGAAGGCGCAGTGGATAGCAAGGCGCCAGAAGCGCGATGCCACGCTGCCATTGCCGCAACGCATGTTAGCGGCCCTACAGATCAACCTTCGGGCAGGCAAATTGCCCGAAACTGAGAGCGACGGGCATGCCTACATCAAATTACCACTCAATCGGTTTTAGCCACTGTCCGAACAAGCAATTTTGACCTGATTTCCAGCTCAGCCTGTGCGATAGAAAAGTATGGACACCATAATCACCGCCCTTGCTAAAAACCCAACCACAATCGCATTGACGGCCGGTTTGGCGTCTCTCATTATTGTGGGCAGCGCATGGGTTTTTCAGCTCATCGGATACATTCCATGCCAAGTCTGCCTATGGCAGCGTGTGCCCTACTACATCGCGGGACCAATGCTGTTAGCGGTGGCGGCGCTGTCGTTGACAAGTTCACTGCCGCGCCGCGCCATCCATGGCGCCATTGTCATCGGCTTGATCATCATCGCGATCAGCGGGCTGATTGGCATTTATCACTCTGGGGTGGAATGGGGCTTTTGGCCCGGTCCGGAAAGCTGTGGCGTAGGCGGCACATTTACGACGAACGATGCCGCAGATCTCTTAAACTCGCTCGAGTCCACAAAGCCGCCAGCGTGTGACGAAGCTGCGGGTCGGTTCCTGGGATTGAGTTTCGCCGGTTGGAATGTGGTTGCCGCATTTGGTTTGGCAGGCGCTGGATGGTGGGCTTTAAGGCGAACTAAAGCCCAATCTGCAAACGTTTGAAGCCGGCGCTGGCATAGCGCTGCACCCGCTCAACCAGTGACAATTGTTCCCCATCAAGGGACATCCACCCATAGTGCCGCGTGCGCTCATGGACCTTCATCTCTGTGTCCAATGGTGTCAGCCGCACGCGGTAGACCGGAGTGAGCGGTACAAGCTGCCCATCGGCATTGGTTTGGGTGGGGATCATGCCGCCATAGGTCGATCCGAGGACTGGCTCATCTAGCTGCGCTTCCGGCCGGGTTGAGATCGACACAACACGCCATTTGGTCGGCTTGGTGATGCGGCCATCAAGGTGGAAGTCAGCCACATCACCAACTGCGATCGCATCAAGGCTCCGCTCCTCGACATAGGCTATCGCTTCTGGCCTATCACCAACGGCAAGCCTAGCAATCAATTGATCGCGCTTCACCCATTGGCCACGCTCTAGATCCGGTGCCACTTCCACCACGCGCCCCGAAACGCCGGCCCGCACGACCAAGTCGCGTGCCCGTGCCTCGGTGAACCGCAGATCAGCAAGCGCTTTGTAGAACTCGCGTTCGGTTTGGCGGGCGCCGACCAACGTGTCGGGCGTTCCAAAGCGGCCATGGCTAACCTGTTGCAGGCTCGCGGCGCGCGTGGTCTGCACCAAGCGATCAATCTCCAGCCGTGGCGACGCCAAATTGGCCAATATGCCATTGGGCACAACGGTTGCACCCACTTTCGCGACCAACGTGGTCAGATACCCATCCTCCGGCGCATAGACCCCCTTGAGCGTACCAGCGGTAAGGATACTCGGCGCTTTGACAGGTATTGAAAACGGCACAAACGCCGCGCCAACCAAAACCGCCAGCACCGTAGCTGTTCTGAGAATGGGCATGATAGATTTCTCCTGAATGGCCTCCACAAGCCAACCGCCAAGCACGGTTAGGGTGGGGCGAACTAGAAAAACGAGCAAAAGAAGGGCGCCCACAGGCAAACCGACGTCGGGGCCTGCGAGATAGTAAGCACCTGCCGCCAGGCCGAGATAGAGACTGACCCGATAGAGCAGACTTGCAAAATAGTAGACCAACAGAATGCGCCGATCGCGCCGGGACGCCAACTGTTCAGGATCCGGGCTGCCCAACCCTATGAGCAAACAGCGCAACTTGCCTTTGCCAAAGGCCGTTGCCCGTGTGGACAGATTATCGACGCCAATCCATTCACTCAAAATAAAGTAGCCATCGAAGCGAATGAGCGGGTTGGCATTGATCAAAATGGTCAAAACCCAAAGACTGGTCGCCGCCATTGCCAAACAGGTTTTCAAGAACCCATCGCCCACAAAATTCCACGCCAACAGGGCGTACACCGCCAATGCCAGCTCTGAGATCATGCCTGCAGCTGCCACCTGCATCCGCTTGCGCCGGTCCGTCAAGCGCCACGAATCGCTGGTTTCAGTGAACAGAACTGGCATGAAGAACAACAGCGCAATCCCCATCACCGGAACCGTGACGCCATGACGTATCATGGAATATGCATGGGCCAATTCGTGCACCAATTTGGCCACAAGCAATGTAAGGCCGATGGCAAATGCCGCCTCGAATGAAAACAAGTCAGGCAAGGAGGCCGAAAACTCTGCCCCCTGTTGAACGGTCATGAACAGAGCCGCGATAAACACCACGCCCGTGCCGCCCCAAAAAAGCGGAGAGAAAAACGGCGAGACAAGAGGATATGTCGCCTTCAAAAAGCTCTGCGGATGAACCAGCGGAAATTTGGGAAACAGTATGCGGGATGCCAGAAGCACATCGCCCATGGAGGCCCGCTTGGCCTTTGCCTGCGCGTCCACCTCCATGAGAGCGGCTGCATCGAGGCGCAGCAGGAAGGCGCTCTTTAAAAACCCCTGAACGGCAAGCACCTCTTCCGGAGTGACGGTGAGCGCCGTTTCAGCGTTGACGGCATCGGCAATATCTCCACAGTTGGAAAGCCGCCAACGTGTCAAAATTTCAAACTCGCGCCAGCCGATCTGCGAGTAGCTGTTCGCCAACGTATCGCAGACAAGATATGAGGGAGAGCCATCTCCCTGCCCTGCTCCGCGCTGAAGCAACACGTCCTCGCGCAACGGCGTGACGGTCTGCTCGGCTGGTTCCACCATGCCGGGCAGCATTTTCTAGTATCCCAGCGTGCGGCGGGCGGCGGCCAGCGGTTTTCGCAAATATTGATAGATGAACGGCATCGTGCCCGCATCAAGGCGCACGGAGCCTGTCATGCCCAGCCTCAAGTCTGCATCCTCGCCTTCTGCCAATTCAAGGCGAGCGTCATAGCCGGTTTGACCCTCCGAGCCCACAGAAGCATCGAAACTCAAATCCGACAAACGTGCTTCGATAGGGTTGAGCGGATCTGAGGACAAAAAGAAGCGGGACGAAGCCCCAGGCTCGACAAGGCTCACATCCGCCACGGCCACTTTTGCGCGGATTTCAATGTTGGTCGGGTCCGCGATGGTCAGAATGCGTTCGCCAAGGCGCAACGGGCGACCGCGCCACTCTTCAGGCGACGAATAGAGCACAATTCCATCCACGGGCGCGCGCAGAACCGCCAGACGCAACCGTTCTGTTGCAAACGCCAGTTCCGCCTGAACCTCCGCACGCAACGCAAAGAGCGATGAAATTTCCGCTCGCGCATCAGGGTCTAGTACGCCTTGCTGGACAGCCCTCTGATAGTTCGCATCGGCCACCGACAGCTTCTGGCGAGCCACCTCATAGGCGTTCTCGAGATCTTCCACGGCATAACGGGCGATGATGTCCCCTGCCCTCACTTCGCTATCCGGCGCCAGCGCGATCTCGGCCAACACACCATCTTGCGGAGCGGTCACGATAAACGGATCAATTGCCACCGCGCTCGCCGGTGCCAACACATAGGCGGGTGTTGGCGTCAGCGAAAGGATCGCCAGAATTGCAAAACCGGAAGCCACCAACATGCGCCGAATGCGGGGTGCGAGACCGGGGCCACGGGGTTTCATGCGCGTAAACAGCAAGCGCGTGCGATAGACACCCTCAACAAGTCGAGCGAGAATACGGATTTCACCATCGGTGAACGCATCATCACGCAGGAAAAGCATTCCACCATCCGCGCGACCCTTGGGCGTTTTTAACGGCACCCAAAGAGCGCTGCCATTGGTCCACTGAGCAAATTCCCGCGCAAGTTTTTTGGGCAGATCGTCCGAGGAAATAGCACGGCCGGTCACATCGCTGAACTTCTCCATGCAGAGTTTGCAAACCTTGGAAATCCAGACTTGCTTTGGCATCGTGCGGTCAAGCGCAACACCACCTGAGATCGCCTCCACCCGCATTTTTGAAGATCGGAACAAGGCCGCAGTGTCATAAGGCACCACCTTATGAAGGTCGTTCACAGCCATAAAATCGAGGGTCTTGGCATCCGCCGCATCGCGAATGTCCCATTCCAATTGTACCAATCGGGACAGGCGGACCATCTGGTTGGGCTTAGCGTTTGCATTGGCTGCCAGCGTTGACGCTGAGACTGGCGTCGATGGCACACTTTCCAACTTCGGTTGCAGGGTCATTGCGCTGCCTGCAAACGTTCGAATTCCAAACGACCACTTGCACCAGGACGAATGTGGTCGGGCAGATCGTCAAACCGGCCGCGCACTTCAATCAAACGACTGACATTGTCCACCCTAGCGCCAAAGGCGACGATGGTTCCAACCAACGGCTCATCCGCGCCGGCATGGGGCATGAATTTGAACGCATCCCCCGGCGACACGGAGCGCAGCAGAACGGCGGGCACATAAGCACGCACCTCATGGCCCTTGGTTGCTACGACATTTAGCAACGCGTCGCGTACGTTGACGGTTTCGTGGGGGTTGGCGATGCGTTGGTCCACCACACCATCGAATGGTGCGATGATTTGGCACTCTTCGATGGCCTGCTTGGCAAGCATCATTTCGGCCTTTGCCTCGCGCAGGAGAACGTCTGCCTCCACCAGCTTAAGGCTACCCGCAGAGCCATTGTCCACCCGCTTGGTCTGCACCTCATGGCGGGCACGGGCACCGTCGAGTTTGGCTTCAACCTGGGCAAGCTCCACTTGAGCTCGTCGGCAGTCAAAGGCCACCAACACGTCGCCTGCGGAAAAGGATTCACCATTGTCTGGCCCAATGGAGATGATGGTACCGGACCGCCTTGCCGCCAGCTTTGCGTACTGAGTGGGCACAATGACGCCTTGCATCTGACCTTGCAGAAAATCGCGAGCCAAAGTCTCGCTGTCCGGGAGCTTGATTGACCCGGTGACGAGTGGGCTGGGTCCATCCGCCTGCGCGCCATCCATCAGCGCCAGCCACAACGCTGCAAACCCAAGGAACGATGCTTTTGCTAGGCGAAAACGTTCCTGCATATGGCTAAGACCGTGCGGGTCTGGCGCGGGGGCTCAAGGCAATCACTTTGGGCGTGCCGTAAGTTTCGCCATCCACTTCGAGCGCCGGTACGATGGGCACCCATGAGTCCACCTTGCCCTTGAGCCATGTGGACAGCTCCTGAACGTTCATTTGCTCGATATCTTCAGGAAACCGATGGGCGCCAACGGAGTTCAATATCCGTCCATAGGCGTTCTGAACATCAGCATAGGCGGCATGATACTCGATCAATGCAACGGTTCTCTTGGACTCAGCTTCCAGCGCTTCAAGGGGCGACACCTCGTCACCATCCACACTGTTGCGGAGCACTCGCGAGAGCTGGTCGGCGGTGTGGTAGCTCCGATGGCGTATATTGAATGCGCCCTTGGCAAGGCTGTAGCGAATGGTCGAAATGTGAACCTGCGTTATCACGGCCATGGACAGAGCGCGGCGGCGCGCATCCGCCACGTCCAAATTGGTTTTGGCGTATTTCAGGTCCGCGGGCCCACGAACCCACTGCAACAGATTTTTTGAAACGATCGCCCCGACGGATGACCATACGCTGTCGGACAGAAAGCTGTTGCTGTCATAATTGGATGAGATGTTGATCTCGACACCGGGCAGCAGCCGCAGCTTGGTTTTATCGACCTCAAGTTCGCCAATCAGCTTTTCGTAATCTTCCTGACGCAGTTCAGGCCTGTTTCGAAGGGCCGCTTCATACAGTTCCACGCGGTCTGCCTTAATGCGCGGCACGCGCAGCGAATTGGCGGTTTTTGCAATTGTGTACTGCGTAGCGGGCGGAAGATTGATCAATGCGGCGAGCTCAACCTTGGACAGGGCGAGCTTGCGGCGCACATCCTGCAGCTTGGCGACGTGATTGAGCAAAGCGAGCTGAAGCTTTAGCTCCTTGGCGGGGTCGGCCGTGCCATCCGCCACGGAGCGTTTCGACCGCGCAATGGCCGCTTCCACCCGATCAATGAGGCTCAACACACGGGGCAGCAAACGCTGGGCCGCAGACGCGCGCCAATAGGCATCGCGAATGTCCACCATCAGGTTCTGAACGACCTTCACACGGCGTTCTTCGGCAATACGGGTTCTTTGAACCTCCTGCTTCGCGCTCACCCAAGACACGCCAAAATCAAGGAAATTCCACACCAAGCGAAGGTCTGCGGTGGCCTTGTTCCGGTCGGCAGATGTTGTGAATGATGTGGTCCGCACGCCGCTGCCAACATTCAGACTGTTGGACGCATTGTAGCGGTCGCGGCCATCATATCCCGCCTTTGCGACCAAAGAGGGCAGCATATCGTAGGTCACGGAACGGCTTCTGACCTCCGAAAACGTACGCTCCATGAGCTTTAGGCGCTTGTCGAGATTGTATTTCAGGCCCCGGGCAACAGCTTCGTGAAATCCAAGAGAACCAGTGATGGGCTCTTGGCCAATGAACATGCTTGAGAGGTCGTCTTCCACCCGCAAGCTGCGGTCACTGTCGGACACATCCGGCGCTGTTACCGCGCAACCGGACAAAACCACCCCAACCGCCAATACAATTAAAATTTTTAACGCTTGCATGCTGTCGCCCCCCCAAGCCCGCAGAAAACAGCTTGGTCCACATGCGTTTGGTGCACTAGCTATCAGCTTTTATGGTTAACAGAGCGTTAAGAGCTTGTTCCTGAACATTGGGGGCTTTGCACACAATTTGGCCAATCAAAGGCTGTTTCTCGCCGCCTTTTGCCCTCTCCGACGTCTGGAAGGCAAAGAGTCGAGCCTCTCAGCGAGTTTTAAGCCAAATCGTCGACAATCTGACTGGCTTCCAGGTCGAATCGGGAGCTTTCCTTGTCGATCTGACGGCTAAGGCCTGGCGCCGCCAGCTCACTGACCTGCGTTTCCCCATTCTTGGCTTTCGCGAACGCCGCCGCTTGCTCTGACACACTAATTCCGACCGACTGGTCTGAGTTTGCAGGCAAGCTGGGCGCCAAGGGCGGCACAGCACTGATGCGCTGCGGCTCCGCTTGATCCACCAGGATCTGGAACACTTCATCTTGCTGGATCTGACGAAGCAAGTCCTCAAACTCATCAAGCACTTCGCTGTCTTCAGACAGTTCAAAATTCAGTGCGTCGGTCGTATCAAGAGCATCAATCTGAGGCAGGCGCGCCAAATCTTGAAGTGCATTGAGCACGCTCGACATGTCGTCGCCCGGTGAAAGTTCGTTTAGAATTGCATAGCGCACAAATTCGGCGGCGGCTCCTGTACCGTATTGCGCTTCCAAATACCCGATTGCGCCTTCAACGACTGCGCGTATGGG
>JBCBZX010000154.1:0-7201 GCA_039815105.1 Pseudomonadota bacterium | reverse complement strand
GTTGGGCTGGCAGCCTTTCCCCTCACCCCCGCAGATGTGGCTGGGAGCGTGCGCTCCGGCGATATGGCAAAGCTGGTGGCTCGGCTCATCGGCACCGACGTGTGCGCGATTGGCGTGCTCGGGAGCACGGGTATTGCGGCCTATTTGGATCGGTCAGAGCGCCGCTTGGCGGTGCAAGCCGCTGTGGCTGCATGTGGCGGTGCCAAACCCATTATGGCGGGCGTGGGCGCTTTGCGTACCGATCAAGCGCGGGCTTTGGCCATGGATGCGGCGGAAGCGGGCGCTGATTGGCTGGTCTTGTCTCCGATCTCTTACACTCCGCTGACGCAGGACGAAGCGTTCACCCACTATGAAAGCGTGGCGGCTGAGACCGGCCTGCCGCTTTGCATCTACAGCAATCCCGGCACCACGCATTTTAACTTCAGCCGCGAATTGGTGGTGCGCCTGGCGCACTTGCCTGCCGTCAAGGCGATCAAGATGCCGCTGCCCGCCGATGGAGATGTGGAAGGTGAGCTTAGTTATCTGCGCGCGGAATGTCCGGCAGATTTCAGTCTTGGTTACAGCGCCGATTGGGATATGAACCGATCGTTTGAGGCCGGCGCCGACTGTTTTCACTCTGCCGCCGCAGGTCTGTTGCCCAAACAATGGCTTGCGCTCATGGCAGCGGGTCAGACGGGCGATCTTGAGGTACAGCGGGCTTTTGAGCCGATGCTTGATATGTTGCGCACCCATGGCAGCTTGCGGGTTCTATACGCCTGCGCAAATCTGATGGGCTTAACCGACAGTGCGCCACCCCGCCCGTTATTGCCATTGTCCGACGGCATTTGTGCCCATTGTGAGACCGCCATGGCGCGGATTGCTGATTATCAGTGACGCCGTGACGTCGCAGCCTGTGGGCATTGTCGGCGGGGCACGCTATTTGATTGTGGTGTTCTGCGAGCGAAAATGATGACCGACAAAAGCACCAAAGCCAATTCCCAACCCAAATTCACAGCCAAGTCAAAGGGCAAGTCAAAGGGCAAGTCAAAGGGCAAGTCCACCGCCAAGACCGATAGGCCTTATGACATCGTCATTGCCGGGGCGGGCTATGTCGGCATGTGTCTGGCTGTATCCGTCAAGCAGGCGGCGCCTCACTTGAGTGTTTTGGTGGTGGATCCCGCCCCTCAGGGCGCGTTTCGCAACGATCCGCGGGCGTCGGCCATCGCAGCTGCCGCCAGCCGCATGCTCGATACATTGGGCGTCTGGCAGGACCTTTTGTCCGAAAGCCAACCCATCAATGAGATGGTTGTCACGGACAGCAAGCTCGCAGACCCGGTGCGACCGGTTTTTCTGACCTTTGGCGATGCTGAGGCCGACACGCCGGAGCCTTTCGCGCATATGGTGCCCAACGCTGCGCTTCTAACAGCGCTGCACAGCCGGGCGGATGACATGTCCATTGATCGTATGCCCCGCAATGTGGTGGCAGATTTTGAGCGGGACGGCGGCCTGACCACGCTGACGCTTCACAATGTCGAAACTGGCGAACGGAGCCTGCAAGGGGCGCGTCTGCTGATCGCCTGCGATGGCGTTCGGTCGAAATTGCGCGATCTTGCTGGTATTCGCACGGTGCGTGTGCCCTATGATCAGATGGGCATTGTGACCACTGTGGCCCATGAGAGGGCGCATGGCGGCCGGGCGGAGGAGCATTTTTTGCCTGCTGGTCCGTTCGCAACGCTGCCGCTGCCGCCCAAGGATGGTAAAAATCGCTCCTCAATCGTGTGGACCGAAGCCACTTCGGACGCGCAGCGCTTGCTCGCCATGGATGAGTTTGAATTTGAGTTGGAGCTGGAACAGCGTTTTGGTTTGCAATTGGGTGATATTGCGCTTGACGGGCCCCGCAACGCTTACCCGCTGGGCCTCACGCTCGCCCGAGACATTGTGCGGGATGGCTTTGCATTGGCCGGTGACGCTGCCCACGGCATCCACCCCATTGCCGGTCAGGGCCTCAATCTCGGCTTTAAAGATGTTGCGGCTCTTGCGCAGACCATCGTCGAAGCAGACCGGCTTGGTTTGGATTTTTCGTCCTTCACGGCATTGGAGCGATATCAATCATGGCGGCGCTTTGACACCGTTCAAATGGGTGTCACGACGGACCTGTTGAATCGCCTGTTCTCCAATGACAATCCGGCCCTCATGGCGGCGCGTGATTTCGGGCTTGGTATTGTGGACCGCTTGCCGCGCCTGAAGGACGCTTTCATCGGCCAAGCGGCGGGCAACGATCTCCCGGGGATTTTGGGACGTGCGCAGCGCCACCTGCTGCCAGAGCAGCCTCGCCTGTTGGTGGGGCAGGAAATTTAGTCATCACCCAATGCAGTTGGCGTGCGGGTGACATCCTATCTGAGATAATTGACCAATTCGTCTTCGCTCATCTCCCGCGCCTCGGAGGCCAGCATAATAGGGATGCCGCCGCGCACCGGATAAGCCAGCTTTGCCTTGGGGCTCACAAGTTCGCCCTTATCGATATCAACATGCAGGCGGCCATGGGTGAGGGGGCACACGAGCAATTCCAGCATGCGTATGTCGATGTCGAGCTTGGTGCGCACCTCACCCGGAGTGCCGTCGGATGTTGGCTTGGAACTGTTTTGGAGCTTTGAGCTTTCGGATTGAGCCATGGGCTATTGAAGCGTGCCGGTTACGTCATCGGAATTGCGCGCCAAGGTCATCTGAGTGATGGCAATGAGCGTCTCAGCCCGGGTTTTCAAGTCTTCTGCCTCCAGCAGTGCCTGCTTTTCGGCCGGTCCGTAGGGGCTCAGCATGGACAGCGAGTTGACGAGAACATCATTGCCGGCTCTGGCAATGGAATCCCAATCTGTTTCCATCTCATTGGCCTCAAGAAACTGCCGAAATGTGGTTAGCAACAGCTCGCGATCAACTGCCTCGGCGCCATCATCCTCTTCCAGGTCATGGGCGAAGGGTGCGATGTGGCAACGGCGAAACACCTCCGGCGTTGCCATCTCTTCGACGATCCGAAACCGACATATGCCCGACAGCGTCACCAGATAGCGTCCGTCTCCCGTTTCCTGAAGTCCAGTAACCCGCCCGCAACATCCGATCTCGCAAAGCTCCGGCTCGCCGTCCGGGCGCTTGCTGTTATCGAGGGCCGGTTGAACCATCGCAACCAAACGGTCGCTTGCCATTGCGCTGTCAAACATTGCCAAGAAGCGCGGCTCAAAAATGTTGAGCGGCATTTGCCCGCCGGGCAGCAACAATGCTCCGGCAAGCGGAAACACCGGAACCGTATCCGGTATGTCGCTCGCGCGAACATATGATTTATTGCCTGCTTGCATGCATAACGCCTTTCCTGAGCCTTTCGGGCCTGCACAATAAGGCTGACCCACTGGGCTTGTGTGCTCCCTAACATGGAGCGCGGACTTGCAGGCGCAAGGGCGATTTACCCTCACTTTATGGGAAGACAGCCTCTATCTCACATGCCTGACCGTCAATCAGGAGGCGGCCGGTCAGGAGAAAAGCGCAGCGCTGAGCTTGCGGCGACCTGACACTGTGGCAGGGTCAGTATTGCCCCAAGCGTCAAAGAACTTGAGCAATTGTTTGCGGGCGCCATCATCCTCCCACTCACGGTCTGCTTTGAAGATGGCAACCAGCCGATCCGCAGCCTCTTCCTTCCGGCCATTGGCCGCCAAGGCGACCGCAAGGTCAAAATTAGCCTGGTGGTCCTGCCTGTCTGCATCTGCCTTCGCCTGAAGCTCGCCAAGATCACCCAAGGCTGCAGCCTCCTCTGCCAAAGCGATCTGCCCCAGTACGGCTGCCACAACGGGCTTTCCTCTGATTTCGTCTGACAGCGGCTCCAGCAGCTGTTTGGCCCGTGCCAGTTCGCCAATGGCCAGGTAGCATTTGGCGAGACCCGACAGGGCACGAACGTTCTGGGGTGCCTGTTGCAGAACGGCGGCGTAGACCTGTGCGGCGCCTTGAATGTTCTGTGGTTCGCCATCACCGGCCAGTGCGGCATCTGCCTGCTCAAGCGCAGCTTCGACGTCCTGTTCCTCCGCACTGGGGGCCGGGCCACCGGTGGCGGCTACAATTTTGTCTATAAAAGCTGTGACCTCCGACTGTGGGAGCGCGCCCATGAAACCGTCAACGGGCTGGCCCTTGGAAAACGCAAACACTGCGGGAATGGATTGAACACCAAGCTGCCCGGCGATGGACGGATGCTCATCAATGTTCATCTTGACGAGTTTCACCGCGCCACCCGCTGCCTGCACGGCAGCTTCAATGGCAGGTGTCAGCTGTTTGCACGGCCCGCACCATGGGGCCCAAAAATCCACGAGCACCGGCTGCTGCATGGACTGGTCGATGACATCGGCTTTGAAGTCAGCCGTGGTGGTGTCCTTGACCAGCTCATCGGGCTGGGAAAAGCCGGGGGCGTCCTGCATGGCTGATTGGGCACTGATGGTCTGCTGGCCGTAGCCACCCGTTGCACCGCCTGCCGCGCCATGGCTTGCGAAAGGGTCGGCACTTGCGAAAGGATTGTCAGAATCTTGCATCATGTTTCCAGATGATCAGGCTTCAAGAGCCGGGTTGTTTTCGCTCACATCGATGATCTGAGGATCGTGGCCGGTGCCCTTTAGAAAGGCGATGAGATCGGTTTGGGCAATTGTTGTGGTGGCTGTGTTGGTGAGCGGGTGGTAATTTCCGATATCGTGATCCATCAACGCATTGTCCAGTATCATCGTCACCTGCTTTTCTGCATCGTTGACCACGCCAAAAGGCGTCACGGATCCAGGCTCCACACCCAAAAGGCTCATCAACGCGTCGGCTTTGCCAAAACTGACCCGGCCCTGGGCGCCGATGAGCTTGTGGATGCGCTTGAGATCAATCTGGGTATCATGGGCCGCGGTCACCAGAAAGTACCGGCTTTTCTTGTCCTTGAGGAAGAGATTCTTTGAGTGCGCCCCAGGCAGTTTCCGGTGCAGGTCTTCGCTTTCTGCGACGGTGAAAACGGCTTCATGATCATGGGTTGTGGCGGCCAGACCTTCGGCTTCGAGGCGTTCCAGAAGTGCGGTCCTATCATATGCGGGCATGGCGTTGTTCCGTTGGTCGCAAGCGCTTGTGTTCTGACTTTGGTGTAGCATGGCGTTTGCGGCATCGCGCTTGTGCCAGGCGGTATACGCCGCAATAAGTGTGAAATGCCGGTCACACAATCACCAGACAAATATATCTGCTTGGGTGCCTACCATATGGATTGGTGTGTGCGGCTGCGGAAACCATTGCTGGATGGGGAAAGCAATCCCGCTGCGGCAAGCGTTCGGCCCGGGGGAGTGGCCCACAATGTCTGGCGTGCGCTTCGGCTTGTGGGGGCGGATGCGCAGCTTGTTTCACTGCCTGCCCACGACAGCCGGTTTTACGTCGCCATCGAACATGGCGATGGTTCCTTGGCCCACGGCATCGCCTGTCTGGACGCCTATGAGCAGCTTAACGCGGCGTTCCTTTCCCAACACATGGAGCTGGCGGCCGCCGCAGATGTGTTGGTGGCCGATGGAAACTGCACCCCAGATTTTTTCGCGGCACTGCCAACCCATGCCTGCCTTGCCTTGGTGGCGGTGTCTCCTGCCAAGATGCGCCGAATGGCCGATGCGCTTGGGAAAGCGTCATGGTTGTTTTGCAACCGGGCGGAATTTCGCGAGCTGCAAGCTATCAGCGGGCATTTGGGAGCACATGTCGCCGATCATTTGAAACTGGTTGAAACCCGCGGCAAAGACGGCCTGACGCTGCATTGGCGCGGTCAGATTCACAATTTCCCCGCGCCGCAGATAGATGTTGCGGAGATAGATGAAACCGGCATGGGCGATGCCATGGCCGCATGCATTCTGGCCCATGTGACGCGTGCGGAGCCGGTGCAGGCCGTCTCCCATGGTCTCAGGCAGTTTCCCTCTGTCTTGACCCAGCTCGTAGCAAACGCCACCTCTAGTTATCCAAGTGAGGGGCCAAGTGAGGGGCCAAGTTGAAGGGCAAAAATGAGGCTATGACGATGCACCCACTTCTTGACCTGAGTGAAGAGGTCGCAAATGCCCTCAATGAAGGGCGCGGTGTTGTCGCGCTGGAATCCACTATTCTGGCCCATGGCCTGCCTTTTCCGGACAATCTTCAACTCAATGATGATCTCGAACAGGATGTGCGGGGTGCAGGGGCGGTGCCTGCGCTGATTATGCTGGCCAATGGCCGCATCAAAATTGGACCTCCTGCGGATATTCTTGAACGCTTGGCGCGGGGCGGTGCGGCTGTTGCCAAGGTGAGTCCCCGGGATTTTGGTCCGGTGCTGGCATCAGGTGCCTTGGGCGCGACAACGGTCGCCGGCACTGTGCGGGCGGCGGCAATGGCAGGCATCTGCATTTTTGCGACTGGCGCCATTGGCGGCGTGCACCGAGGGGCTGACCAGAGTTTTGATATTTCTGCCGATCTAAAAGCTATGGCCAGCGATCCCGTGACCGTGGTCTCGGCGGGGGCCAAATCGATCCTTGATTTGCCCAAAACGCTGGAAGTGCTCGAAAGCCTTGGCGTGCCTGTCCTCGGCTTTGGCACGGACATGTTTCCCGCCTTCTACACGCGAGACTCAGGGTTGCCACTGGAGCATGGATATTCCAGCGTGGCCGAACTTGCCCAGGTGATTTCAATTCATGGTCTCACGAATGTGGGCACGGGGGCTCTTGTGGTGAATCCGATTCCCGAGGCCGATGCGCTGGATCGAGATGAGGAAAAATCCCTCATCCAGGCCGCTCTGGCGGAGGCCGAGAAACACAATGTCAGCGGCAAGGCATCGACCCCATTTGTGCTGGGCCATTTGCACGCCAATTCCGGCGGCCGGACGGTCGCCGCAAACGTGGCCCTGGTGCGCTCAAATGCCCGCCTGGCCGGAGAGTTGGCGGTGGCGCTCAGTCAATTGTCCCGTGTCTCCTAGGCCGCTGTGCGGGCTAACGGGCCGTCAATGGACTGGCAAACAACTGACAAAGGACCGTGGTGCGATTTTCGCCTTGCAATCGTATGGAAGCTTCGTCATAACCCGCCCACCCACGGTGGCTGCTTACAGCCACCAAAAGCCGAGCGGGCGTAGCTCAGGGGTAGAGCACAACCTTGCCAAGGTTGGGGTCGTGAGTTCGAATCTCATCGCCCGCTCCATTTTCCCAGTACTGCCAATTATCTGGTCATC
>JBCBZX010000308.1:0-3731 GCA_039815105.1 Pseudomonadota bacterium | reverse complement strand
GACTATCCGCGCACAACAGACCGAAAATTGGCTTCAGAACCTGTTTTGAAGGATCGTATGGAAAGACCCCCTTGAATCTTGGCATCTCAGCACGGCCTGACGCTCGAACTCACAGCAGGAAGAGGGCACGGACCGCCTTACAGTTCAACGGCAATTGAACGGTGTTGGCCGAACTTTGCAAAGCAGCGGCACTCTGCCCCGTTTTCAGCCAATTTCCTCTTCATGAGTGCCGTGTCTATAAAGGACATATATATAGTGCGGGTGTCGGCGCAGAGTTCGTCAAACCCCACTTTGTCTCAACCGTCGGTACCGCCTTCTCCATGTCGCCCAATTCCCTTCCCCAAACTCTGAGCAGCCAACCAGCGGCCAAACGACGACATCGTAGCCGCGCGGAACTTATGTTGGGCAATGAAAGTGCTCTGTCTGCGGCCGGCACCCGTAAAAAACCAGTCCGCAGGCAATTGTCCTTGCGCTGGTTTGCCGGAGTTGCCCTCACCGCCATCAGCTCAATTGGTTTGATGGGCGGAGCGTTGGCCGTGGCCTTTGGTGGGCAACAACAGCTCGCTCAACTGCCAGCTGAACTCGTTCGGGAGCTGACTGGATTGAGCAGCACCAGCGATCCAAATCTCAGTGCCTCAGCCCGATCTCAAGATCTGAAAGGAAAAGGTGACCGCATCCGCGCCGATGCCTCCTCGCAGATCACACCGGTGTCCGCCGACGACAAACGTGTATTGAGCGTTGCAACCGTCGTGAGGCAAGGCGAAGCCGACATCATCAAGACAAGAGATTTTGTGCACATATCGGCGCCCATGGCCGTTGGTCCGGTGGCTGATATCGAATACCCCAAGTTCAATCCTTTGGCAGTGTTCTCCGGAGACGCGGGCGACCAAGGCGTGGCCAACGCGGCCGGTCGCATTTACGGCGCCGAAGTCGAGAGCCAGGTGACCGTTCAAGTCGTCGATTTTCCAGCGGGCCCGCAAGCAACGATCGACTCCTACCGAATGAGCCTCGCCGAAGCCGAACAGACGGTTCGGGAGAACGCCGACATATTGGTGGACGACACCGTACAACTGGCGGCCTTTGCAACCGTTGACGCAGGTCGCTTCGACCTTGCGCCGGCGCAGGAGTTGGGCCTGGCCCCGGTGAATGTCACGGTGCTGGAAGACAATATCTCCGTGCTCGACCGCTTTCAGCTGCCCGCTGGCAATTGGTTCGATGAGACAGTTTTCACAGTTGAAACGCCAACCAACCTTCAAGCGGCATTGGAGGCCGCCGGGTTTGATCCGCTGGAGGCCCAGGCCCTGCGGCCTGAAATGGCACGGGAGTTGCGCGCCGAGGAGCTGTCCAACCAGCATCGGCTTGTGCTGTCCGTCGAGCGGACCCCACGCGGAGACTTGGTTCGGCCGATGCGGGTCAGCGCCTATTTCTCCAACCGCCACATTGTCAGCTATGCACGGCGCGATGATGGAGTTTTCGTACAAACGCCGCGGCGCTACCGGCCCTTGCTGACGGCCAACAATCAATCGGCACCCAGACGCCAACCCGCTCAACTGCCCGAGGTGATGCCAACCATATATGATGCGATTTACCGGTCGACGATGAGCCGCGATCTGCCGCTTGATGTCGGTAAGCGCCTCGTCTCCATCCTGGCATCTGATGTGGATTTCCAAACGCGGGTTCGGCCAACCGATACGCTGGATTTGTTTTACACGCAGGATGAAGAGACACAGGACCTGCAGGTGCTCCACGCCAAAATCGTGCTGGGCGACGTCGAGCGGCGCTACTACCGTTTCGTCACGCCCGACGATGGCAAGGTGGACTATTATGATGAGACCGGTAAGAGCGCCAAAAAGTTTCTGGTTCGCAACCCAGTGCCCAATGGCAGGTTCCGTTCTGGCTTTGGGCCGCGCCGTCACCCCGTATTGCGGCACACACGTATGCATTGGGGCGTGGATTGGTCAGCGCCGCGAGGCACACCCATTATCGCCGCAGGAAATGGCACAATAAAGAAGGCCGGCTGGGCCGGCGGATATGGCAAGCAAACCCTCATTCAGCATGCCAATGGCTACGTCTCCTCATATTCGCACCAGACGGCGTTTGCCAAAGGTATCAAATCCGGGGCGCGGGTTCGACAGGGTCAAGTGATCGGTTATGTCGGGTCCACCGGTCTCTCAACGGGTCCGCACTTGCATTATGAAGTCATCGTCAATGGCAGCAAAGTGAACCCATTGAAGATTCGTCTGCCCCAAGGGCGCGTGCTCAAAGGCGAAATGCTTGACCGCTTCATCGCTGAGCGAGACCGGGTGGACTCACTGGTCAACGGCAATTCAGACCCAACCCAGGTCGCAAGCCGCTAGCCAAAGCTCGTTAGCCCTTCGAGCCGTAGATGAGCTTGCGGGGGCTGTGTTGCACACGTTATGCGGCAAGTGATGCCAGCCCTTGCGCATCGTCACGCTGCTTCTCCCAACGCTGCTGCAAGCGAACACCAAGCCATTGCTGAAACTCATTGTCCGGTGTGAGCAGTTTTTTGACCGCATTGTCCGCTGCGCAAAACAGATCAAGATCGTTCTCGCTGCACCGCACCACCATGCGGCGAATGCCCAGGGGCCAAAGATAGGCGCTTGTCCGCTCCAAGAGACTGGCGACAATCTCTTCAGCTGGAAGTGGGTTCAGACCATATTTCGTGTTCACGCCCAAGGCCGCAATTTCGATCGTGCGAGGGGAATCCCACACAGGTCCATCAATCGCATTGAGCAGCAGATCATTCTGAAACACGGACGATCCGGCAACTGTGCGCAATTCTATGAAAGCGGCCACCCGATTATTGCTGGTCGCCACCGTGAGAAAAGAGCGCCTGTTCGGCTCGTTTCCTTCAGCCGCACCCAATGACCGGCTGCCTGCGGTGCGCACAGCTTTGCCCTGCAGTTTGTTGAGCAGACCATCGCACTGGCTTTTGAAATAGGCGGCGCGTCCAGGGCGGCCTGCGATGATGGTTGTGTATGATAAAGTCATGGTGGCCTCCTGTTAACTGGCGGAACGTTGGATGGGTTGATTTGGGGCCAGGCGCACCAACCCGCTGGTTGGAACCGGCAATGCTTCGCTTGACGCAGCGAGGCGCAGGCCGTGCAGCTTACCAATTGCTGTGACGCTGGGGCTGACTTTGACGCCGATGGTGCCGTCTGCGTTTACGGTTGCCGTATGGGACAGACCCAGCTTGGTGGCCAGATTGCATGCTTCGTTCGGAAAGCTCATCTCGACATCACGATTCTCATTCAGTGCAGCAAATCGGAGAGCTCTTGCAATGACGGTTCTTACCCCGCGACCGATAGCCAAGCGTTGTTCGTCACCCCACTCCTTGCGCCAGGCAAGGCTGAGCTTTTGGAGCTCAAACGCGTTGCATGCGGCTGTCGTGCCATCCTCGGCCTGCAGCAGATATTTGGGATAAAGGCGGCCATAAACGGCGACGTGACCGTCGATCCGAAATGCCAGGTGAACCGCAAACTGATCGTCAAAGCGATCGGGATCGAACTTCTGACCCTCGGCGCGTTCGGTCAATTGCAGGGCCGGATTGCCCGCCGCCAGAGATCTCACCTCTAGGCATTCAAGCAGACCATTTGTGCTGCTTTCGCTCGTGCTGTCGTGGTAGATTGAAATCATCTTGATCTCCCTTTGCGACCATAAGAGCCGAAAAGGGGACGCTTGTAAATTCTCAGATGATGTGTGCGAGGGTC
>JBCBZX010000056.1:0-12570 GCA_039815105.1 Pseudomonadota bacterium | reverse complement strand
GATCGAACATTGCTGCCGGAACAACCATTCGGCCAGACCATCCACTTTTTCGTGGCGCGTTGCGAATGGCCATTGAGGGCATGGCCGGCAAAACCGCCATTGTGGAGGCAGCTGATTTCGAGGGCCTGAAATCGGCACTCACAGGGGTCGATGAGGCTGACTTGGTCCTGTTAGATCTCGACATTCCAGGTGTCAGCGGCTTTTCCGGTTTGTTGCATTTGCGAGCACAATATCCGCATTTGCCGGTCGCTATTGTGTCTGCGTCGGATGATGCTGTAACGATCCGGCGCGCAATCGGGTTTGGCGCTTCTGGTTTTATATCAAAATCGACGCCGCTCGATGACATCCGGGCTGCGGTAGAAGCGGTCCTTGCGGGGGAGGTGTGGGCGCCCACCGATCTGGATGCCGGGGCCGATGATGCTGAAACGCAAGCTGCGATGGCGGGCCTGTCCAGCCTCACCCCGCAGCAAAGCAGGGTGCTCGCCATGATTGCCGATGGTCTGCTCAACAAGCAGATCGCCTATGAATTGTCTGTGTCCGAGGCCACCGTCAAAGCCCACGTTTCGGCGGTGCTGCAAAAGCTGGACGTCGACAGCCGAACACAGGCCGTCATCAAATTGTCGCGTCTGGGTTTGAACAGCGCTCCGGGAACGCAAAGCGCCTGAAGCCGAGCGGCTTGTGCACCAAGTGGTTATTCGGCTGCCTGGGTGAAAGGCTTTGCGCGGGTCAGCATGGCCCTCAAGGCCGCAGGCTTAACCGGCTTATGCAAAACTGAAAGTCCGCGCTCGGCAGCCCTTTTTTTCGTTTCGGGCGAACGGTCAGCAGTCAAAAGGGCAGCCGACAAAGTGCCATTGGCGTCCTTCTGCAACGCGTCTATGACATCCAGCCCATCGCCATCATCGAGGTGGAAGTCAACGAACACCATGTCTGGCTGGGCTCCAGTTCGATGGATTTCAAATCGTGCTTCAGACAGATTGGTCGCGGTGATGACGTGGCACCCCCAATTGCTCAGCAGACCACGCATACCGTGGAGTATCGTCTGCTCATTATCGATGCACAGCACCAACGCGCCTATACGGCCCGGTTCGTAGCGCCCATGGGTTTTGGCGGTAGCTCCGGTGGAAGTTTGGGACTTGGAGTTATCGGCGCGTGGCAGCGCCGGCAAAATGGCTTTGAACGTTGAGCCTTTTTCCAGTTCACTTTCGAGCACTATGTCAGCACCCAAAACCTGACCGACGCGCCTTACGATGGACAGTCCCAGACCCAAACCATCGGTTTTGCGCCGGCTCTCGGGTAACCGGCGAAACTCGTCAAATATTCTTTCTCTATCGTCATTCGCAATGCCCATGCCGGTGTCGGAAACTGTAATCTCGACTGTCGGTTTACCATCGGTGCTGGAGCCGAGACGCACGCCCAACACCACCCCGCCTTTCTGGGTGTAGTTCAGTGCGTTAGACACCAAATTCTGGATGAGGCGTTTCAGCAATCCCCTGTCAGCCCGCACCCGGGCGGACGTAGGCACCACGCAAAAGCGAAGATTTTTCTCCGCCGCCACAGGCGCAAACTGGGTGCGCAGTTCGTCAAATATGGCTTGAAGCGCCACGGTGCCCATTTGCGGTTTCCAATGTCCGGCATCGAGCCTGGAGATGGCCAGAACCGCGCCCAGAATGTCTTCAACAGCGTCGAGCGAGGTAGATAGATCCTTTGCAGTGGAGTGCAGATCATCATCTTCCGTGCGCTCGTTGAGAAACTGAGTATAGAGACGCGCTGCATTGAGTGGCTGCAGAATATCGTGCCCCGCAGCGGCAAGGAACCGTGTTTTGGACGCATTGGCTTCGTCCGCGCGCTCACGTTCCATTTGCAATTCGGCGTTTAGCCGCGTCAGTTCCGCAGTCCGCTGTTCCACCCTTTGCTCAAGATCAGTTTTGGCCGAACGCAATGCCTCTGCCGCAGCCTCTGATTGGCTGATGTCACTCCAAGTTGTCACCACTCCGCCATCGGGCATTTCATTGGAGATGATCTCAAAAATTCGCCCGGACTGGCGCAAACGCAATTGCCAGGGTTGGCGCGCCTTTAGCAGGCGATCACGAAACGTGGAGTAAGTGATGCCAACCAAATCCCCACGGTCGTACAGTTCATCATAGAAAGCTGAAAGCTCGATCCCCACTTCACCAAGCTTGGGTGGAAGATCCAGCAATTGCCGAAAATTATTGTTCCAGCATACCAGGCGCCGTGAGCGGTCGAAGACCGTCAGCCCCTGTTCCACCTTGTCCAGGGCGGTTTGAAGCAAATCCCGATTGTACTGAATGGCAACCGACGCATCGTTGAGTAGCTGCACCGTTTCTTCGCCCACTTGCTCGTGGCGTTGCAACATGAGCGTGAGCACCAGTCGAGACGAGGACGCGCCGATTGCGGAGGCGAGAAGCTGCTCTGCAAACTCAAGCAGCTCAGGCGAGGCGGGGTCCTTGTCGTGCAGCGGAGCCGCGTGCCCATGGAGGAAAGTGCCCAAAGAGCGGTTGGTGCGTTCATAACCAAGAAAGCGGGCCACCGTGTTGCGTACGTCCCGCACCGAGACGGGCGCACCGGCATGGCGCACCTTCAGCGACGAGGTCTTGCGGGGGATAAAAACGGAAGCTTGCACGCGCTCCAAATAGTTCTGAGGGCGGGTCTGCGATGCAAATGTGAAGGCGATAATGTTGGCCAGGGTGGACACAATGATGCCGTGCATCAGGGGATCCATGGATAACCCAAAGAGGCTTTCCGGGCGCAGAAAGCCCATTCCAAATGGGCCCGTAACGAGCAGACTTGCGTCTTCCGGTACCAGTGTTGGCAACAGAAGTGTGTAGGTCCAAACTGCAAAGCCAATGCTCATGCCCCAAATGGCCCCACGCGCCGTGGCGCGCCGCCAAATCAGTCCGCCAAAGAAGGCCGGCGCGATCTGAACCACAGCCGCAAAACTCATGAGTCCGATGGCCGCCAGCGCTGCGTCTCCCGCGCTTCGATAATAGATAAAGGCCAACAGCATCACCACGAAGATGGACGCGCGTCTGATGCTGAGAATTCGGGCCACCATGTTCTTGTCAAAGCCCGGCGCGACGTCTTGCTCTGCACCCGAAAGCCCCGACAGTTTACGACTCCGGCTTCGGTGGCGCAGCAAAAAGGGCAGTACAAGGTCGTTTGAGATCATGATGGACAGCGCCACAGTTGCGACAATCACCATGGCCGTTGCTGCGGAGAGGCCACCAAGAAAGGCCACCAGGGCAAGGGCAGGCTCATCCATGGACATGGGGATTGCCAACACGAACAGGTCCGCATCCACAGTTCCATCAAACAGCGTCTTGCCCGCCAGCGCGATGGGCACAACGAAAATGTTGATGGCGATCAGGTAGAGGGGAAACAGCCCCATGGCGCTGCGCAATTCGCGGTCGGACCGGTTTTCGACCACCGCAACATGGAAGATGCGTGGTAGAAGCAAAAAGACGGACAGGGACAGTGCACTGATGACAACTAGACGTGGCCATGAGGCGACGCCCGTTACACGCTCCACATCCACACTGGCTGCGCGGGCCGCCGCCAACAGATCGCCAAAGCCGCCGAACAGGCCGTAGACCGCAAACAGTCCGATGGCGACAAACGCCACGAGTTTGACCACCGATTCCACAGCCACGGCCAGCATCATGCCGTCTTGGTGCTCTGTTGCATCGGCATGGCGCGTGCCAAACAGCACCGCAAACGCTGCCATGGTGATGGCAATCCACACCGAGATATCGAGGCCTGTGTCCGCGCCGGTGGCGGTTGCCACGACGTAGCCTAGGGAGTCGGCCACCGCTTTGAGCTGCAGGGCGATGTAGGGGAGCGTGCCGATAACGGCGATCAGAGCTGCCACCGCCGCCACCGGCGTGGACTTGCCAAAACGCGCCCCCAGAAAGTCCGCCACCGAACCGATGCGCTGAGACTTGGCCACCAAAACTATGCGTTTGAGCAATTTGTGGAAGACCGTCACAAAGATGAGCGGGCCGATATAGACGGCGAGAAATTCAAGGCCGCTGCGGCTGACAAGGCCCACCGAGCCAAAAAACGTCCAGCTGGTACAAAAGACTGCGAGGGTAAGAGCATAGATGGCGGGCCGGTCACGGCGAGAGGTGCCGTTCGGCAGCGCCGTGCCCCCAGGGCCGACCGAGCGCCTGTCCGCAATCGAAGCGACCAGAAACAGCACTGCGATATAGGCCATCGCCAGAACAAAAACGGTCCCCGTTTGCAACACTACTTGATCTCCCGACCATCCGGCTAACTGTCGGATAAGGGCTGCCCTCGTCACGCGCGCCCATGAAACTGGGCTTAATGTGACTGGCGGCGGGACGGCTGACAAGTCGTATGGGCCATCGGCCCAGCTCTTAAGCCAACTCTCAAGAAAGTGAATAAAATCTTACCAAACGGGGATTCACCTGCTAAGGCTCGGGGAAGCATCATCTATGAGGGGTCCTATGCTTAAGGAATTCAAAGAGTTTGCCGTTAAGGGCAATGCATTCGAGCTGGCCGTTGGCGTTATCATCGCCGGCGCCTTTGGTCTGATCGTGGCTTCACTCGTCAACGACATCATCATGCCAATAATCGGCGCCATCTTTGGCGGCTTCGACTTTACCAATCTTTATGTGCCGCTGGCCGAAGGCGTTTCGCAGGGACTTTCTCTGGAAGAAGCCCGTGAGTCGGGCGCGGTTCTC
Organism: Pseudomonadota bacterium; assembly: GCA_039815105.1. GTDB lineage: Bacteria > Pseudomonadota > Alphaproteobacteria > Rhizobiales > Rhizobiaceae > JBCBXA01. The sequence continues at coordinate 7,849 of JBCBZX010000056.1, read as the reverse complement.
GCATACGGCAATTTCATTCAGGTCACCGTGAACTTTCTGATCGTTGCCTTCGTGCTGTTTCTGGTCATCCGCGCCATGAACAACATGAAGAAGAAAGAGGAAGAGGCGCCCGAGGAAGAGCCAGCGCCAAGTGCAGAGGAAGTCCTCCTCGCACAAATCCGCGACGAGCTGCGGGCACGCAAGGTCTAGCCTCGCTTCAGAGCATCAAATTAAAACCCGGCACTGCCGGGTTTTTTTATGCCGCTGCGCATTTGGCGGTTTTACGAAACGTTCACCGTGTGCGCAGTTCAGGACGCAAAAGGCTGATGTTTAAATAAAATTGTTCCGATCTGTCCCGTAGGTTCGGCCTCAACGAGCGCATGCCAACAGGTGCGCCAATTTGGGGTAGGCAAATATGGCTGACGCGACGGCGCGTGGGGAACGGGATATGGACGCAAGTCTTGCCGCTGCGGTGGTGAAGGCGCGTGTCAGATTTCGGGCTTCCGTCTGGCGCCTCGCTGCGTTGTCGTTCGGCATCAACCTTCTTGTGTTGGCAACTCCCCTTTACATGCTTCAAATCTATGATCGTGTCTTGGGCTCAGGCAGCCGGGAAACGCTGCTCTACCTCACTCTCATGGCGGCAGCAGCCATCATCACCATGACCGCCTTGGAGACTCTGCGCTCCGTGGTTGCGCAAAGGATCGGCGCGCGGTTGGATTTGACCCTTGCAGCGCCCACTTTTGCATCCGCCATGGACCAGTCCGCGACCGGCCGCGATATTCAGCCTCTTCGCGACCTGGCCTCTGCCCGCAACTTCATCGCATCGCCTGCGCTTACGGCTATGCTGGACCTTCCGTTCGCGCCCTTTTTTCTGATTGTGCTAACCGCACTTCAACCGGTTTTGGGGTTGGCGACGCTTATCGGTGTTTTGGTTTTGGCCGCCCTGGCTTATGTCAATCAGCTTGCAGCCCATGAGAAGGCGAGTGACGCCTCCAAGGAGCAATTGCGTGCGGTCAACGCCGCCCAAACCTTCGCCCGCCATGGCGAGATGCTGGATGCGTTGGGCATGCGTGCCAACGCCATGTCGCGTTGGGGCGCTCTGCACGCTTCCTCGCTGAACTCGCTGGATGGTGCCGGCAAGATTGGCGCTATCTTTCTGGGCGCCTCCAAAACCCTGCGCACCGGTTTGCAGATGGGCATTCTGGGCCTGGGTGCGATCCTCGTTCTAAACGGTTACATGACCGCCGGTATGATCTTCGCCGCTTCTTTGATTGCGGGCCGGGCATTGCAGCCCATCGATCAGGTTATCGGCAACTGGCGCGGCATTGTGCATGCAAAGGAAAGCTGGCTTCGCCTTCAAGACGTTGCGGCAGATCAAGGCGAAGCGCGCGAAACGCTGCCTCTGCCGCCGATGCAGGGCAATATCTCGGTCGAGCAAGCGACCTATTTTCACGCTTTGGCCGATGGCACTCGTGCGCCGGAACCCATTCTGAGGCGCGTGTCATTTGAAATTGAACCCGGCGACACGGTGGCGGTGATCGGACCCAGCGGCGCGGGCAAGACCACACTGATCAGGCTTATGGTTGGTGCCATCGAAACCAGCCAAGGCGTGGTGCGGTATGACGGTGCAGATGTTCGCCAATTTGCCAGCGATGTTCTTGGTCGCCAGCTGGGTTATCTGCCCCAGGAGCCGGACCTTCTGCCGGGTACCGTTGCCGACAACATTGCACGCCTTGATGCAGACCCTGACCCCGAAGCTGTGGTGCAGGCCGCCCGCCTGGCCAACGCCCATGATATGATCCAGCGCCTGCCAGATGGATATGACACTGTGCTCGCTGGGGGCGGTTCACCACTTTCCGGCGGTCAGAAGCAACGTATTGCGCTGGCTCGTGCCTTCTATGGCAACCCGGCCATTCTGCTGCTTGATGAACCCAACGCCAATTTGGATGCAGCCGGTGAAGAGGCGCTCGCCCGCGCCATCGCCAGCGCCAAGAAATGCGGCATTTCAGTTCTTATGGTCACCCAGCGCATGTCGGCGCTCAAACATGTCGATAAGGTGCTGCATTTGCGCGACGGCATGGTTGAGCGCTTTGAGGCACGCTCTGAATTGGTGACCCGTGTCATCGATTGGAAAGAAGGCACTGCCGACGATGAGAAGGGCGCCGATGATGGGCTTACAGCTGCCCAACGTCTGGCCGCCGCGCGTCTGGCCAGCTTTGGCTTGCGCGAAGATAAGGGCGCCAGAGCACCTGACGAAGCTGATGCTAGGCAGGTGGACGACAAAGGGCCCAATTCTGTACGGAAGGCGTTCGCATGAAGCTCGCTCGCCTAAACCCCGCGCCAGATGCCGCTGAGATTGCACGCACCGATAACATCGCGACGCTTTGCGTGGCGCGTTTGCGCAGGCTTCTCAAGCAAGCCGGAGAAGCTACCGCCAGCCATGCGGTTGCGACGTTTGCCCCCAATAGGCCAGCAGATGCGAAAGCCTCCGGCCCCGATGGAGGTGACTATGATTGGGCCAGGTCGGTCAAAACCGATATAGGCGGCCCATTGCGTGTCGCCGCAATTCTTACCGCAATCTTCGCCGCCTTTCTGTTGTTCTGGGCCGCCGCATTGCCTCTGTCGGGTGCGGTGGTGGCAAATGGTGTTTTCACGGTCGAGGGGCGCAACTTCTCAATTCAACACCCGGCGGGTGGAACGATTGAGGAGGTGCTCGTCGTTGAGGGAGCTTCAGTGTCCCAAGGTCAGGCGATTGCGCAATTGAATGATGTGCGAGCGCGCTCGGCAGTTGAAAGCCTGACGGGCCGCTATATCGGTTTGCGCACCCGCGAAGCGTCCCTATTGGCCGAACGCGACGATCTTCCAGACCTGCAATTCTCTCAAGACGATATCGAGTTGGCCCAAGTGCATGGTGCCATGGATCAGATCCGCGAAGCCGCCTTGGAATATGCAAGCCGCCGGGCGCGCTATGCGTCGGAAGAATCCATTCTCGCCGAGCGTTTGACTGCCCTTGAACAGGAAAAGTCCGGCATTGAGACCGCGCGAAACTCCACCCAAATGCAGCTTGACCTGATCAATGAGGAGGTGAATGCCAAGCGCCGGCTTGTTGATCGCGGGTTACTTTCGAAAAGTCAGTTCAACGCGCTGCGCCGGGCGCAAGCCGACCTTGAAGGCCGCATGGGCACCAGCTTGGCCAGCCTTGGCCGCGTTGGCTCGTCGGTCACCGAGGCGCGGGAGCAATTGGTGCGCATTCGCAATCAGCGTAGCGAAGCGGCATCAACCGGCTTGGGCGAGGTGCGCGTGAGCCTTCGTGCCGTGTCGGAGGAATTGCGGGCAGCCCGTGACGGGCTTGACCGGACAACCCTGCGCGCGCCCGCTGACGGCACGATTATCGGCCTGCTGGCCAACGCAACCGGCTCTGTATTGCCATCTGGCGCACCGCTCGCCACGCTTGTGCCTCGCGATGCCAATGCCATAGCGGAGGTACGTGTATCACCTGCCGACATTTCGCGCATCGCGCTGGGTGACAATGCGGTTCTGCGTCTGACCGCCAGCACAGATCGGAACGCCCCCGAAATTGTCGGATCCGTTTCCTATATTTCGGCAGACCGCGTATCATCTGGCAGGCAGCGCTTGGGAGAGCTGGACCATTATCTCGTCCGAGTTGCCTTGCCCGATACGCTTCCCCAAGGCGTTGAACCGCGGGACGTGTCACCAGGTATTCCGGCCGAAGCATTTTTGGGCAATGAGCGGCGCACCCTGTTAGGCTATTTGTTTGGTCCGTTGACAAGCAGTTTCTCCCGGGCATTCAGAGAGCGATAATTGCAGTAGATTTGCAGTTTTCACCCTGTTGCTGCCATGATTGCGCCAGAAATAGCGTGAGTAGCCCCACAGCGGTGGTCGGGCGCTGGAATTCAGTATTGTAAACGTGGCTGCGGCCGCACCTGTTCAAAGGAACGTCTATGTTCAAATGTACCCCCAAACCCGCAGCCAGCCGCACTGGTTTGCTCGCTACATCGACGGCCACTATGGCGCTGATCCTCGCAGGCTGCACGACCACCGATCCCTTGACGGGCCAGCAATCTGTCAATCGCACAGCACAGGGCGCGGTCATCGGTACGGTTGGCGGCGCAGTGGCCGGGGCGGTTGTCAGCAACGCATTGGGTGGTTCAGCCGCCGACGGTCGTCGCGGTGCGCTCATCGGTGCAGGTATCGGTCTGCTGGCAGGCGGTGCCATTGGCGCTTACATGGATCGCCAGGAAGCGCTTCTGCGCCAGAAACTGGCGGGAACGGGCGTGAGTGTTGTGCGCCGCGGCAATGAAATCATTCTGGTCATGCCATCCAACATCACATTTGCCAGCGGCCAGTCGGCAGTCACGCCAAGCTTCTTCAATACGCTGGGTGGCGTCGCCACGGTGCTGCAAGAATATCCCAAAACCCTTGTCGATGTGATTGGCCACACCGACAGTGATGGGGACGACAATTTCAACCTCAACCTGTCGCAACAGCGTGCAACGTCGGTGGGCAATTATCTTGCGTCGCAAGGTGTGGATGCCCGCCGCCTGCTGATCAGTGGTCGCGGCGAAACCCAACCTGTTGCTTCTAACGCCACCGCTGAAGGCAAGGCACAGAACCGTCGCGTGGAGATTCGGATCGTGCCGCTTCAATAGTTTGCACGAGTTTGCTGACAACAACACGCCGCCCTCCCCATCGGAGTGCGGCGTTTTCATTTGATTGTGTGGCGCGGCGACATAAATCGTTGCCATGAGCGATAAACAAGTGACCACCCCCACCATTTCGCCAATTCGGCCCACCGACCCTGAGGCAGTTGAAACCGCCATCGGGTTGATGAGTGGGTCCCGTATCGCCAGCCTGGCATTCCTCGATGTGGAAACCGGGCGGCCAAGCCTGAGCCGAATTGCAATCATGCGCTCGCAGGGCGGGGACATGGTATCCATGGTGTCAGAGCTCTCAGCCCACACAAAGAGCATTGCTGCCAACCCGGCGACGGCGCTTTTGCTAGGCGAAGCAGATGGCAAGGGTGACCCGCTGAACCAAGCCCGCCTGACCCTTCATTGCGAGGCCAAGTTCATCACACGTGACACGCCTGAAGAGTTTAAAGAACTTCAGGCAGCCTATCTGGCGGCCATCCCCAAAGCCAAGGTGTATGCAGATTTCCTCGATTTCCGCTTTGCGGTGTTTGAGGCCGTTTCTGCCAGCCTGAATGGCGGTTTTGGCAAGGCGTATCAATTGACGGCTGAAAACCTGCAAAACTGACAAACTGGGTCATATGAGCGGTCCCATTAACTCCAGGTTAGAGACCCCAAGCCTATCATACCTCCCAGTTGTCAAAGGGTGAATCCGTGCAGAGCCAGTCTATTTTCCAGCTTCTGACGCCAATGATTTACCTGTTGTTTGCAGCAGGGTTCACTGGGATATGGGCGACATCCCGTAAACTCAAAAGTGCGCTCGTTTTTGCAGTCGCCTACGCTGTGAACTCGTTTGCTTTCCTGATGGATTTGCTGCGTGACCTGCTTCCCAATCTCACAGTGTCATACGTCACCAACATATTGTTTCTGACGGCAGTAACGGCCTCTGTGGTGGGGTGTTGGCTTCGGGCAAGGCGGCCCATTCCGGTTCCCTTATTGTCCGCTATAGTCGTTCTGCATCTGGCAGGGCTGCACTATTTTGCATTTGTTGAACCCGACATGTTCATGCGCACGGTTTGGGTGAACTGCCTTCTGGGTTTGATTTTTGCCGTGTCTCTGCCTGCGGTCTTTGCGCTTAATCGTGGGCCTTTGGATCGTGTGATCGCGTGGGCATTCGTGCTGGCCACCGCGCAGTTTTATGTTCGCCCGGCATTGGTTTTCTGGTTGGCCGGTACGCAGATGAACGTGGCCTCATATACCAACTCGCCATTTCACATTGCCTTGCACTTTACAGCGGCCATCGTAGCACTTGTTATCGCGACATCTCTTTTGGCGTCATATGCGCTGAAAATTGTCAGCGATCTGCGCAAAACTTCGCAGACTGACCCGCTCACAGGTTGCCTCAACCGGCGGGGCCTGGAGGAGCGCAGCGTCTATTTGCAGGAATTTTGCAAGCGTGGCGACAAGCCCATGGCGATTGTAATGGCGGATATCGATCATTTTAAGCGCGTCAATGACCGCTTTGGCCACAACGCTGGCGATGAAGTTATTCGCCGCCTTGGCAATATTTTGACGGATGCTGCCGGGCTGACGCATGTCGCTGGTCGCATGGGTGGTGAAGAGTTTGTCTTGGTGATGAGCGATACTGACCTTGATGCCGGTCGTGCCACCGCTGAAAAGCTCAGGCGAGAGTTTGGCCGCCAGGAGTTTGTGCTTGGCGGCACGACGGAGTGCCTTTCCATGAGTATGGGTGTGGCGTCGCTGGATCCAGATGGCAGCTTGAGTGATGCCATCCAACGTGCGGACCGTGCATTGTACGCTTCCAAGGCCCACGGCCGCGACTGCGTCACCGACGAGATTCAAGCCAGCGTGAAGGATCTGCGATCACTCAATGGCTTCACTAAGCGCAATGCCGCAGCTCTGCTCACCAACTCTGGCTAGCGGCCATCTGCGCAAAACGTCCCTCAAAAAACGCCAGCGCCCGCATCGGCTGGTCCCACCAGTTGGCGGAAGCCGGCAAACAATTCGCGCCCTAAGCCATATTCATTCGCCGACAAATCCTCTGTGACCGGCGTTCGGGCGTTCCACTCGGTCTTGTCCACAAGTGCTTCCAGTGCGCCGGTCTTGGCGTCAAGGCGAATGAGGTCTCCATCTCTTATCAGGGCGATTGGCCCACCATTCTTGGCTTCCGGGGTCACATGAATAGCTGCTGGCACCTTACCACTGGCCCCTGACATGCGGCCATCCGTGACCAATGCCACCTTATAGCCCTTGTCCTGCAAGACGCCGAGGCCAGGGGTGAGCTTGTGCAATTCAGGCATCCCGTTGGCGGCGGGGCCTTGGAAGCGAACAACGGCCACCACATCTCCCTCAATCGTGCCGGACTGAAAGGCTGCCTGCAGCGCATCCTGGTCGTGAAAGACGCGGGCAGGCGCTTCAATGACATGCTGTTCGGGCTTTACTGCGGAGGTTTTGATCACGGCGCTGCCCATATTGCCAGTCAGCACCTTCAGGCCGCCATCCTCGCGGAAGGGACTTGTCGCTTTGGCAAGAACCTTGGGGTTACCGCTTTCGGCGGCAGCATCCGCCCAGCGGGCCTCGCCATCTTCGCCAAGTACCGCTTCGGTTGCGTACGCGCGCATACCGGGTCTGTCATCGTCTGACCAGACGGTGCGTGTGTCCTCATGCATCATGCCTTCGTCCAGCAATTCCCGAATAAGGAAACCAAGACCACCAGCGGCATGGAAATGGTTCACATCCGCCAAGCCGTTGGGATAGACCCGCGCCAGCAATGGCACCGCGTCGGAGAGGTCGGAAATGTCCCCCCATGTCAGCGAAATACCTGCGGCTTTCGCCATGGCAACCAAGTGGAGCGTGTGATTGGTGGAGCCGCCCGTGGCGTGCAGGCCTATCACGGCGTTGACGATGCTTTTCTCGTCGATCATGCGGCCAACGGGTGTGAACTCGTTGCCCATGGCTGTGATTTGCAAAGCCCGTTTTGTCGCAGCGCGGGTGAGGGCGTCCCGCAAGGGCGTGCCGGGATTGATGAAGCTCGAGCCGGGAATGTGCAGCCCCATCATCTCCATGAGCATTTGGTTGGAGTTGGCCGTTCCGTAAAAGGTGCAGGTGCCTGGCGAGTGATAACTGGCCATCTCAGCCTTCATCAACTCGTCGCGCCCAACATTGCCCTTGGCATATTCCTGGCGCACGCGGGCTTTTTC
>JBCBZX010000256.1:0-4396 GCA_039815105.1 Pseudomonadota bacterium | reverse complement strand
CATCAACCGGGCTTGAAGCCCTCGGGGTCACCAGGTCCTTTGGATCAGCCAATTGGGTCGCGAAATTCGCCTGAGATGCGCAACCGAAGTTCTGGTAGTTGCGGTTCTCAAATGTGTCGGTGATGTCTTCTTCCCAGGTGCCGCACTGGTGCACGGTGGCCGTCAGCGTTCGGTAGCTCAAGTGGACGGCGCCTGCTTCCTGCTCGTGGCGAAGATTGTAATTCGCGACCTTTACATGATGACCACTCACCCCGACCTTCTTCAGCTCTTTGAGAACCTTAGGCAGCACGCGCTCGACACCATGCTGATTGTGCGCGCCGAGCGGTTTGTGCACGGTCAGAACGTGGGCACCGGACGCAAGAAATGCTTCCCCAAAGGCTTCTACGCGCCGCCGGTCCGAGAATGCCAGATCTGAATCATCACTGCTGATCATGATATGCAGCTTGCGTTCGCTCTCCCCCACCAGAATGGGATGTGTTTTGCGATAATCGGTGCTGACCGATGCGGTGATGGAGGGATCTGCTGCCCGTCCACACGCGGTGATGGCGATGGCCATCAAACCAATAGCAGCGATGTTTTTTGTAAGTGCCATTGTGCTGGCCTTTCAAAGATTTGACGTAAGTTCGACAGCCAATGCCGCCGCCATTCTATTGGATGATGAAACCGATTTTGCCGTTATAGCGGCTGCCTTCAGGTGTCTTGCGGCCGTAAACCTTGCTTACTCGGCCAAGGAAATTGGCGTTGATGTCCGATGTGGCCTGAAAATTATTGTCAGGTCGCTGCAGCTGATGGTTAGCAACGGGCCGCACCAGATAAGGCGTTACGATGATGACGAGCTCGGTTTCATCGCGCTGAAAGTCACGGCTACGGAAGAGGGTGCCGAGAATCGGAAGATTGCCAAGACCTGGAATTTTGGTGACGGCTTGGCGGATCGAATCCTGAACAAGACCCGCAATCATGAGCGAGCCGCCCGATGGCAATTCTACAGTTGTCTGCGCCTCACGCTTGCGCATGCCACTGAATATACCGCCAACGCCATCATTGGCGGAGCCTTGCACGTCCGGTTCAGAGACTTCGGTCGCCACTTCAATGGAAATCCGACCTGGTGCCAGCACGACGGGCGTGAAGTTGAGGCCGATACCATATTCTTTCTCGACAAATGTGTCGGTGAAGATTTCACGGTCCTGGCCGTTGAACTCTTCAACTGATCGCTGGCGGCCGCCGCCGACAAAATAACTGCCGCCTACTTTAAACGAGGCTTCCTTGCCTGAAATGGCCGTCAGTGTGGGCTCGGCGAGCGTCCGCGCGACCCCCGCACGCTCAAACGCGTGCAAATTGGTCTGGAAACCCACATCCCCAATGCTGCCGCCAAAGCCAACGGTGCCAGTGCCGCCCTGGTTGGCCAAGCCGAAAGAGTTGTTTTTATTGACACCGAAGCCGATTGTGCCGTTTGCATAATTTGCTGAAGCTGAGAAACCCATTTGCTTCATGACGGACCGCTGGACCTCAGCGATGGTAACTTTCAACGTCACCTGATCTTCCGCCGCAATCTTGAGCAGATTGATAATTGCGGATTCACGAATCTGCGGCTGGGAAATAGCAACGGCGCCCAGCGAAACGCCACCAGCAGCGGCGTTGCCGCCCGATGTTGCGGTCTGGGTAAATGCGCCCGTTGTTGCCTCACCGCCTTTTACGAAGGCGCTTGCGAGCTGCACGGCGCGATCTGCATCCTGTGGCGTTTGAACAGAACCCGTCAGCACCACATTGTCGTTGATCAGTTCGACCTTGATCTTCGAGCCAGGGATGAAACGCTTGAGCTTTTCCTGGATGCCGCCAATGTCGCGCTCAACTTCGAGATTGAGTGAAAGGATTGGTGCGCCGGCCCGGTCGAAGATGAAAATATTGGTTTCACCCACGGACTTGCCGAATACATAAATGCGGCGGCGGGAGCGAATGACGCCATCGGCGACGGTGGGGCTGGCGATCAACAGGTCATGGGCATCGCGCGGCAGGTCGATCACGATGGATTTGTTGAGGCCCAGTTGCACGTTCTGCGCAGAGGCGGCGCCATCGTCCCGGAGTTTAATCAGGCTTTCAGCCATAGCCGATGAAGCACTGATGGCGCCGGTGTGGCTTCCCAATGTCGGGGCGAAGACCGTCAGGGTGGCAGCGATTGCCGCGGTAAGGAATGCGCGCTTCATGGTCCGGTACCTCACTCGGTTACAGCGGTGGAAACATCCCCGCCCATGATCATGCGGACGGAGCCCGCCTTCTTGCGATTATTGGTGATGGAGTCGCCGGTTTTGTCGCTCAGCGAACGCAGAGCCAACGTTATCGTGCTGGACGCTGCTTGAGCGGCGGTCAGAACCCGGGTCTGGTCAGGCGACAATTCCAGAGTTGCCGTACTGCCTTCAACCACGGGCGAGCCGTCCTCCTCACGGATCGTCTGGCCGATGGCCAGAACACGGACGTTTTCGAACAAGGTTTCGGTGGCACTGTTACCGCCATTGTCCTCGCGTGTGGTCAGAACATCCACATGGTCGTTGGGCAAAATGAAGCCGCCCGCGCCGGTGGTGAGTGAAATCTCGGTGGCGATGGCACGCTTACCGGGGGGAAGCAGCGCCGACATGAAGCCGCGCTCCGCAGATGCAAACTTTTTCGCCGTCACGGGTTCGCCGGCAATTACATTCGATAGCGCGATGAAGTCCGTATAGGTTTCCAGCGCATCAGGGTTTTCATCCTGCCGTACAAAGTCGACATTGGCGTTGACCGTCTCTTCAGGCCATTGCTCCCACCTAACGTTTTCGCCGGAGACGCGATTGCCCATATCAAAATCGTTCGCCGCCACCAAAATGCCGACGGTCTGGCGTTCTGGCTCGGCCACCACTGCCGCCTGTTCGACGACGACTTGAGGTTGGCTCACCAGATTCATGGCAACGAGACCGGCACCACCTGCGGCAACCACTGCGACAGCGACGGGAACTAGACGAGAAACCTTCACAACCAACACTCCAAACACAGCCGATCCCACGGCATTTCAGGCAGAGTTTGTCTGTGAACTGTTAGATTACGGTTAACGGAGCGTTTTGATTGATGGTTAAATGAACCTTGCTGACGCTGCCCCAGGATGTGGCAGCATCGGATCAAGAGCTACATTTGGAAAATGGGGGCCTGGAAGCTTGCCCAAATCGCAACCCCACCCAAAGTAATTCCATACGGCGTTTTGAGACGTCTTATGTGTAGGCGCTTGATGAAACGAACTCGCGCCAGGGCATGGGGGAGCGGAAAACGCCGCCAGATTAAGAGCATGATCGTCAACACACCACCGGCGATCAGTGAGTATAAAACGTAGTCAAAGCTCGCTTTCGACCAGCCAAGCCACAGAACGGTTGCGCCAATCAGCTTGACGTCGCCAGCGCCCATCTGGCCGATGATGTAGAAGATCAGAAACAAGGCGAAAGCGCAAAGCGCCGCCAGAGCATGCCAGCCGATGGATGCAAGGTTCAACGTGTCGAGAACACCAACTGAAACCGCCGCAAAAACGGCGAAGGCCGCCAGCAGGACTAGGATAAGAGAGTTGAAAATTCGAAAGGTGTAGAGATCCGTGGCGGCGGCCCAAACCATGCAACCGATGAATAGCAGTTGAAAAGCAAATTGGATGGTCACGGCAAAACCCTTCAAACAAACCCCGGATACGCAAAAGGGCCCCGTGTTCGCACACGAGGCCCTCTAAGCTTAGGCGATAGCCTTACTTTGCAGCTTTGTCTGCGCGATCGTTCGCATCAGTGATGGCTGTGCCGATTTTTGTGAAGGACTCGCTTGTCTGAGTACCAACAGTGCCTGCGGCAGTGATGACCACAACAGCGATCAGAGCAGCGATCAGGCCGTACTCGATAGCAGTCGCGCCGGAGGTCTTTTTGAGAAATTTGTTCAGTTTCATCATCATGGTTCTATTCCTTTGGTTTTCACAGCACCCGCCAACTTTTTGCCGGTTGGTCAGATGAGCTCAAACTACCCACAGCGACTTGCAGGCGGCTTAAGGAACACACTTACTGAAAGGTGAATCCGCGAATGCCGACATCGTGGTAAAAAAAAGGCAACGAAATGGCTCGCATTTGACCTTTGTAAAGGACACCGCTCGCGGCACAGCCAAAACCTGCGCGGAGTACCGATTAAGTGTTGATTCACCATTATCTGTGAGGCTGCGGCCATCGAATCTGAACTCAGGAATGTCAGCCATGGCCCCACGGATGTTTAAGTCTGCCCGCAAGCAATTGGGGCTGTGCGCCACAGCTGGTTTGCTTTCCTTGGCCTTTGTAGGTTCCTTTGGCCTGTCGCCAGCGGCGGCTGACGAGTCCGTGATCGTATATAAAGACCAGGCCAAGGTTTTCCGCAT
>JBCBZX010000064.1:0-11940 GCA_039815105.1 Pseudomonadota bacterium | reverse complement strand
CTCCTCACCACAATCCATTGCTATAATGCTGAGCACGAAATCCAGCGTTGACGCTCCACCGGCGCAGCTTGAAATGGCGCCGTGAATGGCAAGGCAGATTTCGTCGTCTTCCTTTTTGCCGGTAAGCGCGCTCAATTGGTCGGCCAGCCGCGGATGGGTTGTGAGCGCATTTTGCGTTTCTATGCCCGCCCGGGCAATGACCAACGCGCCGGCCCCCACACCCACGAGATGTACCCCGCGCTGGTGCAAGTTGGTGAGCCAAAAAGAGACGCGGCTGTCATCTGTCTGCGCGGCGTCATCGTCGCTGAGGACAATCAGCCGGTCATAATCCATTCGCTCGCCAATATGTGTGGTGGCCTTCACCTGCGCTGGAACCAAGCCTCCAACGCGATGGCTCACTGCCTGCCCGCCAAAGTGAGGAATGGCACTGAGGGCATAGGTGCGACGTCGCAAATGTCTGTTTGCGGCGCCGAATCCTTCCACCAGGGCACCGTAGGCAAGCAGGTCAAAGCCGCCCATGAGCAAAAAGCCGATCTTGTAGGACGATATGGCCATATTTGCTTATTCGATGACCATAAAGGGAAAGTCAACACAGTGATGGCGTCACAGATTGCCTGCGACAATTTGGTGGAGACACGGCACATGGCCCATAAATCAGACATTGAAATCGCCCGCGAAGCGAACAAGAAACCAATCCAGGAAATTGGTGCAATCCTGGGTATCAGCCCAGCCGATCTTGTGCCCTATGGCCATGACAAGGCGAAAGTCTCCGCGGACTTCATCGCCGCCCAGAAAGACAAAACGGATGGCAAGCTGATTCTTGTGACGGCTATCAATCCCACGCCTGCGGGTGAGGGTAAAACCACCACAACGGTGGGCCTGGGTGACGGCCTCAACCTGATCTTGAAGGATGAGGGCAAGAAAGCGGCTGTATGCATTCGCGAAGCATCGCTGGGCCCTTGTTTTGGCATGAAGGGCGGGGCAGCAGGCGGCGGTTACGCGCAAGTGGTGCCCATGGAGGAGATGAACCTTCATTTCACCGGTGATTTCCACGCCATCACCAGCGCCCACAACCTCCTCAGCGCCATGATCGATAACCATATCTATTGGGGTAATGAGCAGGAGATCGATATTCGGCGCATCTCGTGGAAGCGCGTCATGGATATGAACGACCGGGCCCTGCGCCAGATCAATACCAGCCTTGGCGGCGTGGCCAACGGCTTCCCGCGGGAGGCCGGGTTTGACATCACCGTTGCATCGGAAGTGATGGCCATCCTGTGCCTGTCGAACAATCTTGAAGATTTGCAGCAGCGCTTGGGCGATATCATCGTCGCCTATCGCCGCGACAAAACACCTGTCTATTGCCGGGACATCAAGGCCGATGGCGCCATGACGGTTCTGTTGAAAGACGCGATGCAGCCCAATCTGGTGCAGACGCTGGAAAACAACCCGGCCTTTGTGCATGGCGGACCGTTCGCCAACATTGCCCATGGATGCAACTCGGTGGTGGCCACCAAAACCGCGCTTAAGCTGGCGGACTATGTGGTGACGGAAGCTGGTTTCGGCGCGGATCTGGGTGCTGAGAAGTTCATGGACATCAAGTGCCGCAAGGCAGGCATTGCGCCCGATGCGGTTGTGATTGTTGCAACCGTGCGTGCCATGAAGATGAATGGCGGTGTCGCGCGTGCAGACCTGAACGAAGAGAATGTGGACGCGGTGGAGAAGGGGTGCGCAAACCTCGGGCGCCACATTGAAAACATCAAAGGTTTCGGCGTGCCGGCCGTCGTCGCCATCAACCATTTCTACACCGATACCGATGCCGAGGTGGAGGCCGTCAAAGCCTATGTTGAGAGCGTGGGGTCCGAAGCCATCCTGTGCAAACACTGGGCCGATGGGTCAGCCGGTGTTGTGGAGCTGGCAAATCGCGTGCGTGAAATTGCCGACAGCGGCATGGCGCAGTTCAACACGCTTTACCCGGACGAAATGGGGTTGTTCGACAAGATAGAAACCATCGCCAAACGCATTTATCGCGCCGATGAAGTGATGGCTGATAAGAAAATCCGCGACCAGCTGCGGGCGTGGGAATCCGATGGTTACGGCCACCTGCCGGTGTGCATGGCGAAAACTCAATATTCTTTCTCCACTGACCCCAATTTGCGCGGCGCGCCCACCGGGCACTCCATGCCCATTCGTGAGGTGCGTTTGAGCGCCGGTGCTGGGTTCATCGTGGTTGTATGCGGTGAGATCATGACCATGCCGGGTCTGCCCCGTGTGCCGAGCGCGGAAGCCATCATGCTCAATGATGCCGGTGAGATTGAAGGCCTGTTTTAGGCCTTTGTCGAAGTGACGTTTAGGTGGCACCTTGTGGCCACCTAAACGCCTGTTGCGGCCACGGAGATCTTGATGAAACTGTGCTTGCCAAAATCAGCTCTGTGCGCTGCCCTTCTGTGTGTCGGCTCAACACATGCCCAAGCCGGAGACTGGTTTATGCATGAATTCGGTGAGTTGCGGTCTTACCATGGCGACTGGCTCAACGTTTGCCGGGACAATGGCAAGGGCGACTGCCGCTCGGTGCAAGTTGCACTCAAACCGGGCGACGATCCTTTCTTCGGCGAAAGCCAGTTGACGGTGCATGCGAGCCCGAAAGGCGATTTTCAGATCGAGGTTTTTCAGCGGAATATGTCGACACCCGTCGAGGGAAACATCTCGTTGTGCTTCGATGAGATCTGCTCCGGTATCGGAGGCCCGGAGGGATGGCGTTCAGGAAGCAAAGACGCAACCAACGTGGCTGAGACATTTGTTATCACAGATAAAGACGTAGCCGCGTTAACGGTCCAACGCATGATCGCGAACAACACTCTTGAAGTCGTGCATGGACCTTACGGAAGTGAGATGCGTGCCCGCTTCAGCCTTCGCGGTGTAACGGCCGCTCTCAACGCCATCAAACAACATTACAAAGACCGATAAAATGACCGCATCCATCATCGACGGCAAAGCGTTTGCCGCAAATGTTCGCTCCCGGGTTGCAGACCATGTGGCGGGCCTTAAGGCCGAGCATGGCCTTGTTCCGGGTCTGGCCGTGGTGCTGGTGGGCGAAGACCCTGCCAGCCAGGTTTATGTGCGCGCCAAGGGCAAGCAGACTGTTGAAGTCGGCATGAACTCCTACGAGCACAGGCTGGATGCCGATACGGATCGCGAAACGCTGCTGGGCTTGATCGATCAGCTCAACAAGGATCCATCCGTCCACGGTATTTTGTGTCAGTTGCCTTTGCCCGAACATCTCGACGAAGCCGAGGTCATCAATGCGATTGATCCGGCCAAGGATGTGGATGGGTTCCATATTTCCAATGTGGGCCTCCTCGCCACCGGCCAGAAAAGCATGGTTCCTTGCACGCCGCTGGGGTGCCTGATGATGCTGCGGGACCATTATGAAAAATCCGGCGAGAGCCTGTCGGGCAAGAGTGCTGTTGTGGTGGGCCGTTCCAATATTGTTGGCAAACCCATGGGGCAGCTTTTGCTTCGCGATAGCTGCACCGTGACCATCGCCCACAGCCGCACAAGGGACATTGAAGCCGTATGCCGTGAAGCGGATATTGTGGTCGCCGCAGTGGGCCGACCGGAGATGGTGGATGCCAATTGGCTGAAGGATGGCGCGGTGGTGATCGATGTGGGCATCAATCGTGTGGATGCGCCGGAAAAGGGTGACGGCAAGACCAGGCTGGTGGGTGATGTGGACTTTGACAGCGCGTCGACGAAGGCTGCAGCGATCACGCCAGTGCCAGGCGGCGTTGGACCCATGACCATTGCCTGCCTGTTGGCCAACACGCTGACGGCCTGTTGCCGGGCCAACGGGCTTGATGAGCCTGAGGGGCTGACGGCTTAACTCTAGGTGTCCTGCCCCTCACCCAAGTGCGGCTAACGCCTTCGGCGAAGCCTTACTATCCCTCTCCCCAAGGGGGCGAGGGCGACACCAGAGACACCTTCTCCCTTCAAGGGAGAAGGATACGCAGACTTCCGCAAAGCGGTTAGTCGAAGTTGGATGAGGGTGCGCGGTGCATAATTTGTGCGCTAGACTGCCTCCATGACTCACACATCACCCAATACCATCCGCGCCGATTTCTCAGCGGCCATGTCCGCCATGTATCGTGCTGAAGTGCCGGCCTATGGCACGCTTTTGCAATTGGTGGCGGACACAAACGCCCATGCGCTGGCGGCCGATTCAAAGCTCAAGGCGTCGCTGGCCGCGACCGGCGATCTGGCGCGGTTGAACGAAGAGCGCCATGGGGCCATCCGGCTGGGAACCTCCCAGGAGTTGGCCAATATGGGGCGGCTGTTTGGCGTTATGGGCATGTACCCAGTGGGATATTACGATCTGTCCGTGGCGGGTATTCCGGTGCATTCCACTGCGTTCCGACCCGTGGACCAGGCGTCGTTGGCAGCCAATCCGTTTCGTGTGTTCACCTCGCTTTTGCGGCTCGACTTGGTACAGGATGCCAGCCTGCGCCGCCGTGCCCAGGAGCAGTTGGAGGATCGCCAAATATTCACTCCCGACTGCCTGCGCCTGACGGAAAAGGCCGAGGTTGAGGGCGGTCTTTGCGCCGATGATGCGCAGTCATTTGTGAGGGAGGCGCTGGAGACCTTCCGCTGGCACGCGTCTGCGCCGGTCACAGAGAATTTTTACAATGAGTTGCACGACACCCACCGGCTCATTGCGGATGTTGTGTGCTTTCGGGGCCCACATATTAATCATCTGACGCCGCGCACGCTGGACATAGATTTGGCCCAGGCCGAGATGCCCATACGTGGCATCGAACCCAAGGCTGTTGTGGAAGGCCCGCCACCACGTCGCGTGCCCATCCTCTTGCGTCAAACAAGTTTCAAAGCGTTGACGGAAGCGGTGCGCTTCAAGGGGGCTTCATCCCATGGCATGCACACCGCGCGCTTTGGCGAGATCGAGCAGAGGGGAGCTGCGCTGACACCAAAGGGCCGCGCATTGTATGACCGGCTGCTGGTCGAGGCCCGCGACGCCATGGTTCCAGCCGCCGATGGTTCAAACGCCGAGGCTTATATGGCTCATTTGGGGGATGTGTTCAGCGCCTTCCCCGATGATTTTGCGGACATGCACCGGGCAGGTTTGGCCTATGGCCGCCGGGCTGCCACTGGTCTTGAGCCGATCACCTATGAGGATTTTCTACCCGTCAGCGCGGCTGGTATTTTCCAATCCAATCTGGGCGATGGCGCTGTGCAAACCATTGGCGAAAGCCCAAACAAGGCCGCGTTTGAAGATGCCCTTGGGATGAAAGTTGCCGATGAGTTTGCGCTTTACGCAACCATGGCGGAGGATGTGGTCCCCGTCTGAATTGTCGGGCCTGACCGCCCCAGCTAGGCGATGACCTGCGCCGCCGTACGCCCGATCAAAAGCAGGAGCGCGATTACGCCGATTGTTGTGGCCAGACCTGCGAGAACGAAGATTCCGTCATTGTAAAGAATGCCGAGGGCCAGAAGCGCCACCGTGAGCCCTGCAAGGGAACCTGAGAACGGCACGAACTCCAGAAACGGCATGGCCAGCCCAAGACACAATATAACTGCAGCCACCACCAAATTGAACGGAAAACGCAGCACAAAGGACAGCCGTTGCCGTTTGTGCTCATCCACCCAATGGGCTGGGCCGCGTAGCTTGCCAACTGCCATCCGCACCTTTGCGCGCGACAGCGAACGGCGTTGCATCCATTGCGGCAGCCATATGTGCTCCCGGCGCAAAACAAGCTGGCTGGCGATGGCCGCGATCCATAGGCCACAGAAGCTGGACATACCAATGATGCCGCTAAGGGGCGATAGGGCGATGAGTGCGGGCACCAGCAGCATAGGTGCGAAGGATCGAGCTCCCAGCGCATCGAGCACATCGGCCAAAGCTATGGTTTCGCCCTCACCAGCGCCTTCAATTTCCCGGATCACACCTTCGAGGCTTCGGTGGTCCGGCGTATTCTGGGGCACCCTCAGACCCAGCGGTTTAGAAACGAAATCATCCAATTGCTGCGCTTGGTATAGGGCGGCATGAGCAGTTTGGCAGCGGAGATCTTGCCTTGAATGAAAACACCTTTCTGGTGCGAGAAGGTGTCGAACCCCGCACGGCCATGGTAAGCTCCCATGCCCGACGCACCAATGCCGCCAAAGGGGATATCATCCTGTGCCACTTGCAGCGTGGTGTCGTTAATGGCTGCCGACCCAGATATGGATTGCGTGAGCACTTGCTCGCGCTTATCGGCATCGTCGCCAAACCAATACAGGGCCAATGGACGCTCGCCATCGCGGACGTAGGCGAGTGCATCCTCAAGGGTTTCCCGCGCCACGATGGGCAGCAAAGGTCCGAAGATTTCTTCCTGCATCACGTCCATCTCGTCCGTGACGTCCGTTAGAATGGTCAGCGGCATTCGGCGCTGATTTGCGAGTGCGTCAAAGTCGTGGTCGCCATTCTCCGGTTGGGAGCGATGTACGGTCGCGCCGTGGGACCGCGCATCGGCAACAAGTTTTTGAAGCCGTTCGAAGTGCCGATCTGAGACAATCGACGTCAGATCGTCATTATTGTCCAGGGCGGGGAAATAGGTTTGCGCCGTCGTCTTTAGGTGCGCGATGGCGTCCACGATCATAGCTTGGGGCATGATCAGATAGTCCGGTGCTACGCAGGTTTGGCCTGCATTGAGCAGCTTGCCGTAGGCGATGCGCTCCATGGCCATCTGAAGGTTCGCACTCCCATCTATGATTGCTGGAGATTTGCCACCCAACTCCAGCGTCACGGGGACGAGATTCTTGGCCGCCGCGACCCCACCCTGGCGGCCAACGGCTGTCGATCCGGTGAAGAACAAATGGTCAAATGGCAGGGCCGTGAACGCTGTTGCCAGTTCGACTTCGCCAGTGACGACTGTGAAAAGGTCCTCATCGAAAGTTTCGGATATGGCCGATTGCAACGCCTGCGAAAAGCGCGGTGTTAGCTCGCTGGGTTTGAGCATGATCCGGTTGCCGGCGCTCAAAGCAGCAATTGCGGGCACAAGCGCAAGCTGGAGCGGATAGTTCCAAGGGCTCACAATGCCCGCGACACCCTTGGGCTGCACAACCATACGCGTTTTGCCCGGCCAGAAAGTGAGGGATGTTTTGGTGCGCTGCCCTCGCATCCAGCCCTTAGTGTGCTTGAGCGCGTGGGTGATGGCGGATCTAACTGTCATCAACTCCGCCAGCCGTGTTTCTTGATGGGCGCGATGGCCAAAATCGGCGGCAATGGCTTCAACAAAAGCGTCCGCGTGCCGGTCCAGCATTTTGTCGAGGGATTTCAGCCAGCCCTTGCGCGTGGCCCAATCCGGATTGGGTGCAACTGCAAACGCCGCCTGCTGGCGCTGCAACAGGGGCTTGAGGTTGGCGACCTGGGTATGCTGAAAGTGTGTTGGGTCTGAGTGCATGTTCATGCACCCTTAGCTAGGGAGGCGAAGCCGCTGTGCAAAGGCTCCGCCTCAAACTTAGGCGTCTCGGTGCTCGCCGCCTTGCTTTAGCTGCCCTCTTTAGCTGCCTTGGCCGTTCACCGCCGCGCGGGCTGCTTCCACCAAGGCGTTTCCGTCAATGCCGGTATCATTGACCTCTTCCACCCAGCGCTCAATCACGGCATCGGCGGCGGCTGTGAGAGTGTCTGTGGCGCCGTCATCGAGCATGTCGACCGTCTGGCCCTGCTCAATCTGCATCTCCTTTGCGCGCACCTCTGCGCTGTCCCAAAGCTCACCGGCATATAGCGCAAAATCCCGCCCTGAGTTGGCATCGATGATGGCGCGCAAATCGTCCGGCATGGATTCATATCGGTCTTTGTTCATGGCAAATAGGAACAGCGCCGTGCCAAACCGTGCGTCATCGGCTCCAGTTTGGCCGCATTTGCTGAACTTGGCCGCGCGAATGGTGGGGGCGATCTCGAAGGGGATCATGGCTCCGTCCACGGCGCCCTTGGCCATGGCTTCGGGCAGGGCAGGCAGGGGCATGCCCACCGGCTCTGCCCCCCACTCACTGATCAGCCAACCACCGGTGCGCGATGGCGTGCGGATTTTTTTGCCCTCAAGGTCTGCGGCGCTGGTCACACACTCGTCGCGCATCATCAGCGCTTGACCCGCATGGGTGTGCACGAGAATGGGGTGCAATTCCTCAAAATCCTCGGCGATCAGCTCGAAATTGTCATGGATGGCCATGGTGGTCGCTTCCGCCGAGCCCTGGTGCACCGTTGGCAGTTCGAACACTTCTGACCGAGGGAACACGCCGGGCGTGTAGCCGGGCAGGGTCCAAACCAGATCGGCGGAACCATCGCGCACCTGGCGGTACAGATCGCCCGGCTTGCCGCCCAGCGTCATGGCGGGGAAAATTTTGATTTCGATGCGGCCTTCCGACTGCTCCTCAATGCGCTGCGCCCATGGCTCGATAAGATCCACCTGCGTCGCGGATTTGGGACTGAGGAAGTGCGATAGGGTAAGGGTCACGTCAGCTGCATTGGCCAATGAACCCCAGGGCAGCACTGCGCCCAAGGCGAAGGTGGCGGCGGACACAAGCGTGGTACGGAAATGTGAGGGCAAAGGGCGGCTCCGAAGGTTGTTGCGGTGTCAGCGATGCCGACCACCAAATATGTGGCGCGAAGATACGTCTTGCACCAAGGTATGCAAGACAAGCTCTTGCCGCAGCGCCATTTAGTGGCGCACAAAGGTAAGATATGCGCGTGCCAACGTGTTTCGGGGGGAAGCATGAACCAGATACTCCAAGAGCTTGAAGCCAAGCGTGTGGAAGCGCGGCTCGGCGGCGGCCAGCGCCGCATCGACGCTCAACACTCTAAGGGCAAGCTGACGGCCCGCGAGCGCATCGACGTGCTGCTCGATGATGAGAGCTTCGAAGAATACGACACGTTCAAGACCCATCGCTGCACCGACTTCGGCATGGAAAGCCAAAAGATCGCAGGCGACGGCGTGGTGACCGGCTGGGGCAAGATCGACGGTCGCCCGGTCTATGTGTTCAGCCAGGATTTCACGGTATTTGGCGGGTCGCTGTCGGAAACCCATGCCGAGAAGATCTGCAAGATCATGGATCTGGCGGTGCAGAACGGCGTGCCAGTGATTGGGCTCAACGATTCCGGCGGCGCGCGCATTCAGGAAGGCGTTGCCTCCCTGGGCGGCTATGCCGAAGTGTTCTGGCGCAATGCCCAGGCGTCCGGCGTGGTGCCGCAGATCTCCGTGATCATGGGGCCGTGCGCGGGGGGCGCGGTTTATTCGCCCGCCATGACGGACTTCATCTTCATGGTAAAGGATACGAGCTACATGTTCGTCACCGGGCCGGACGTGGTGAAGACCGTGACCAATGAAGTGGTGACGGCGGAGGAACTGGGCGGCGCTTCCACCCACACCAAGAAAAGCTCGGTCGCCGATGGTGCGTTCGAGAACGATGTGGAGACGCTGCTGGAAGTGCGGCGGCTCTTCGGCTTCCTGCCGCAATCCAACCGCGAGCTGGCCCCGCCGCGCCCGACGCCAGATAAGCCAACGCGGCTGGCTGACGCCCTTGACACGCTGGTGCCGGACAACCCGAATGTGCCCTACGACATGCGCGAAGTTGTGCTGAGCGTGGCGGATGAAGGCGAGTTCTTCGAAATTCAGGCCGACCATGCGGGCAATGTGCTCTGCGGTTTCATCCGCGTGGATGGCGATACGGTGGGCGTCGTCGCCAACCAGCCCATGGTGCTGGCCGGGTGTCTTGATATCGACGCGTCCAAAAAGGCGGGCCGGTTCGTTCAGTTCTGCGACGCCTTCAACATCCCCATTCTCACGCTGGTTGATGTGCCCGGCTTCCTGCCCGGCGTGGCGCAGGAATATGGAGGCATCATCAAGCACGGCGCAAAGCTGCTGTTCGCCTACGCCCAGGCCACCGTGCCGCTGGTCACCGTCATCACCCGCAAGGCCTATGGCGGGGCCTATGACGTGATGGCGTCAAAGCACATCCGCGCCGACGTGAACTATGCCTGGCCCACCGCCCAAGTGGCCGTGATGGGGGCAAAGGGCGCAGCCGAGATCATCCACCGCGCGGACCTGGCCGACGCCGACAAAATGGTCGAGCACACGAAGGAATATGAAGACCGCTTCGCCAACCCCTTCATCGCCGCCCAGCGCGGTTTCGTAGACGAAGTCATCATGCCCCACTCAACAAGGCGGCGCGTCGCGCGGGCGTTCGAGGTGCTGAAGGGCAAGCAGGCAGCGATGCCGAAGAAGAAGCACGGGAACATGCCGCTGTGAGGAATTAAGCTATGACTCAGCCGGAGAAGCGCAAGTTGGATGATGTGCCTACTTGCGGTCTAGTTATGCCAATTTCAGCTATTGATGGTTGTGACGAACAACATTGGGCTGAAGTACAAGCGATAATCCAAGAAGTCGTTGCTAAAGCGGGTTTTCAGCCAAGATTGGTAAGCGAAGCCAATGAAGTTGGAATTATACATCAACGCATAGTACAAAATCTGTATGAAGATCCTATTGTAGTGTGTGATGTAAGCGCTAAGAACCCTAATGTGATGTTTGAATTGGGTTTGCGGCTGGCGTTCGATAGACCAACAGTCATCATCAAGGATGATCAAACTCCTTATTCATTCGATACTTCACCTATCGAGCATTTAGGTTATCGTCGTGATCTAAGGCATGCTTCTGTTTTAGAATTCAAAGAAAAGCTGTTTAAGAAAATCAGAGATACGCATGAGTCTGCCTCAAAAAATGATGATTACAGCCCATTTCTCCGGCATTTTGGAAGGCTAACTCCAGCTTCTATATCTAGTGACGAGGTGCCAATCTCAGACTTTCTGTTAAGTGCCTTAGACTCTCTATCAAGACAAGTCTCAGCTTTATCAAGCAGTAACGCCGCGATTAAGGCGACAGTCGATAGGCTGGCCCCCAAAATCACCCAGCCGTTCCTTACTACAAGCCCAGAGTTCCGAAAGCGTGGCGGTCTCGGGAGTCTCTTTGACGGCAGTTCGGACGACATGTCTGATGAAGGGCGGATTGGTCTATTAGCTCAGGCAATTGCTGATGCAAAATCTAAGGCCAGGGAGCGGGGGGACGATCAATGAGTATGCTAGGTCGAAGTTCTACATTCACCAAAATCCTAGTCGCCAATCGGGGCGAGATTGCTTGCCGGGTGTTCAAGACCTGCGCTGACCTCGGCATTAAGACGGTCGCCGTTTACTCCGATGCGGACCGCAACGCGCTGCACGTCGCCATGGCGGATGAGGCCGTGCATATCGGCGCGGCGCCTGCGGCTGAAAGCTATCTGGTGATCGACAAGATCATTGACGCTTGTAAGCAGACCGGGGCGGAAGCGGTGCATCCGGGCTATGGGTTCCTGTCCGAGCGGGCGGAGTTTGCAGAGCGGCTCGCGGCGGAAGGCATCGCCTTCATCGGCCCGCCGCCCAAGGCCATCGAAGCCATGGGCGACAAGATCACGTCCAAGAAAATCGCCGACGAGGCGGGCGTCTCCACCGTGCCGGGCCATATGGGCCTGATCGACGATGCCGAGCATGCGGTGCGGATCGCAAGCGAGATCGGCTATCCGGTGATGATCAAGGCGTCGGCGGGCGGCGGCGGTAAGGGTATGCGCATCGCCTACTCTGACGATGAGGCGCGGGAGGGCTTTGAGCGCTCCAAGTCTGAAGCCGCGAGCAGCTTTGGCGACGACCGCATCTTCATCGAGAAGTTTGTCGAGCAACCGCGCCACATCGAAATTCAGGTGCTGGCAGACGCCCACGGCAACTGCATCTATCTGGGCGAGCGCGAATGCTCGATCCAGCGCCGCAACCAGAAAGTCATCGAAGAGGCGCCGTCCCCCTTCCTGGATGAAGCCACCCGCAATGCCATGGGCGAGCAATCCGTGGCGCTGGCCAAGGCCGTGGACTAT
>JBCBZX010000225.1:0-5060 GCA_039815105.1 Pseudomonadota bacterium | reverse complement strand
CTTTCCAGACCAAAACCTCGCATCGACGGTTTTTGAGTTGCCATCCGGCGCAACAAGTGAAGTGCTGGACGGCATGTTCGGGTCCGTTGTGTTCAGCGTGGAAGAGACGCGTGCTGAGGTGACGGAGAGTTTTGAATCCGTCAGTGCCCTGCTCCGGGAAGAATTGGCCGTGTTTGAAGCAACGGAGCAATTGTCCACCGCTTTTGATGCCATTGAAGATGCCCGCGCAAACGGCCAGTCGATCTCTGAAATTGCTGCGGATCAAGGCTTTGAGATCGTGAGCGAGACCTTTGATGCCAATGGCGAAACCGACGCTCAGGGCCCCGCAAGCCTTGTCGCAACCGCGCCCGAGCTGCTGGGCAATGTTTTTGAGACCGAAGTTGGCATAGAGACGGATGCTCTGCGCATTGAAGGCACCGACTCGAACCCCGGCGCGGAAGGCTATATCTGGTACGAAGTCACCGAAATCGCCGATGCGAGGGACCGTACGCTGGACGAGGTCCAAGATCGCGTGCTGGCTGATTGGAAGGCCGAGCGCGCAACAGAGCTGCTTCGCTCCACCGCAGATGGCCTTTTGCGAAGAGCTGAGCGCGGGGCAGACCTAGCCGCACTTGGTGAGCCCCTGGGGCTAGAGGTGCAAACTGCAGCGGCAATTCGACGTCAGGACCAAGATAGCGGCCTGTCCCAGCCAGCCCTCATCTCGGCCTTTGATGGACCAAGCGGTAAGATCGCCGTCTCGACAGGTCTCGATGAAACCCATTTGGTGCTGCTGAAAGCGGAAGCTGCAGCAGACACTGCCTCAACGGAACTCCCCCAAGACATCGTGACACGTGTTGAGCAAACGGTCGCCGACGATCTGTTTGCGCAGCTGGTTCAGCGACTGCAAAGCGAGCTGCAACCGCAAGTCAACCGCCAGTCTATCGAAGCGGTTTTCGCGCCGGCCCAGCACTCGCGGCAATATTGATACAAGACTGAAACATGGCAGATTTAAAGCCGCATATTGCCCAACTAGCGGATGGGCATGACTTAAGTCGGGAGCAAGCGACCCAGGCCTTTTCCTTGCTTATGTCCGCCGAAGCCACTCCTTCGCAAATCGGCGCCTTTTTGATGGGCCTGCGCGTAAAGGGTGAAACATCGTCTGAGATAGCGGGTGCGGTTTCCGTGATGCGCGAGCGCATGACCCGGGTCATGGCCCCGCAGGGCGCCATGGACATTGTTGGCACGGGCGGCGATGGCAGCGGCAGCTATAACGTCTCCACTGCTGCCGCAATCGTGACAGCCTCTTGCGGGGTGCCGATCGCAAAGCATGGCAACCGTGCGGCATCCTCAAAAAGCGGCACCGCCGACACCCTCGCAGCTCTAGGTATCAACCTGGAGGCAGACTCTTCAACTATTGAGCGCGCCATTGCTGAGGCCGGCATTGGCTTCATGTTCGCTCAAAAGCATCACGCGGCCATGCGATTTGTCATGCCCAGCCGGGTTGAAATGGGCACGCGTACCATCTTCAATCTGCTCGGACCACTGTCCAACCCGGCGGGCGTTAGCCGGCAATTGCTCGGTGTCTTTGCACCAAATTGGGTGAGACCCATGGCAGACGCCCTCGCCGAACTTGGATGTGAGCGCGCATGGGTGGTGCATGGCTCTGGCCTCGACGAGATCACAACTACCGGCACGACCAATGTGGCGGAAATTGTCGGTGACCAGGTCAATGAGTTTGAGATCACACCAGCCGATGCCGGCCTGCCGCAAGCCGAAATGGCGGATCTGAAAGGCGGCGACCCCGAACACAATGCGAAGGCTCTACTCGAACTGCTCGACGGCAAAGCATCTGCCTATCGTGATATCGTGCTCATGAACTCGGCGGCGGCGCTGGTTATCGCGGGCAAGGCGGACAATTTGAAATCAGGCGTCCAAATCGCAGCTGCTGCAATCGATAAGGGCCAGGCAAGGCGAACGCTTGGCAAGCTGGTGGACGTGACCAATGGCTGACATTCTCTCACGCATTGGCGACTATAAGCGCGAAGAAATCGCAGCGGCAAAAACCAAAACGCCGATCGCACAGCTTGAGACGTCCGCGCGAGCGGCGGATCCCATAAGGCCTTTCAAAGGAGCTCTGGTAGCCAAGCGTGCCGAAGGCCTTTTTGGATTGATTGCGGAGATCAAAAAAGCCAGCCCGTCAAAGGGGCTGATCCGAGAGCACTTTGACCCACCGTCCCATGCCGCAGCATATGAAGCAGGCGGCGCTGCCTGTCTGTCAGTTCTCACCGACGCGCCAAGTTTTCAGGGCGATCCAGCGTTTCTTATGGCCGCCCGAGCGGCTTGTTCCCTTCCCGCACTCCGTAAGGACTTTCTCTACGACACCTATCAAGTTGCCGAAGCTCGCGCGTGGAATGCAGACTGTATTCTGGTCATACTGGCAGCCATTGATGATGCATGTGCCGCCGATCTGATGGCAGCTGCGAAGCATTGGGGTATGGATGCTCTTATCGAGGTTCATGACGAAGCCGAGATGGAACGCGCAATTGGCTTGAACGCCGACTTTATCGGCGTGAACAACCGAAACCTGAAAACGTTCGAGGTGGATTTGGCCACATCGACGCGCCTTGCGGCCATGGTGCCCAGCGATGTTTTGCTGGTTGGCGAAAGCGGTATTTTCACCCACGATGATGTTCTTGAACTCAAGAGTTCAGCCAATATCAGCACCATTCTGGTGGGCGAGAGCCTCATGCGCCAGGCCGATGTGACTGCAGCCACACGCCAATTGCTCACCGGCACACCAGACAAATGAGCGATGGCCTGACACATTTGGATACAGTCGGCGCCGCATCCATGGTCGATGTTGGTGGCAAGGCTCACACGCTGCGCGAGGCGACTGCGATTGGCGCAATCCGCATGGCGCCGGAAACGCTCAAGGCCATCCAGGCGGGCAATTTGAAAAAAGGCGACGTCATGGGAACGGCCCGCATTGCGGGTATCATGGCGACCAAAAAAACATCTGATCTTATTCCTTTGTGCCATCCGCTAGCGCTTTCCAAAGTGTCGGTGGATATTGAGGCAGACCCCAGCTTGCCGGGCCTACGGGTCAGCTGCACTGCCCGGGTGACAGGACCAACAGGCGTGGAAATGGAAGCACTGACAGGCGTAACCGTCTCTTGCCTCACGCTGTACGACATGGCCAAGGCCATGGACAAGACCATGACCATTGAGGGCGTCGAACTGGTGGCCAAATCTGGCGGCCGGAGCGGCGATTGGCGTGCAGAGCGGTCAAGGTGACGCGGCCACCCCTCATGGCGGTGTCTGAAGCGCGAGCCATTTCCCAGCGCGACTTGCCGAAACTGGGCTCTGAGTGGGTATTACTGGCGCACGCAAATAACCGGGTTTTAGCCAGCGTTCCACTTGCCAAACTCACCCAACCCCCCTTCCCAGCCTCCGCCATGGATGGCTATGCGCTTCGCGCGGAAGACCTGTCATCAGGTACTGGCGAATTGGAAGTGGTGGGCGAAAGCGCGGCAGGGCATGGCTATCACCAGCCCATTGCGTCGGGGACATGCGTTCGAATTTTCACCGGTGCGCCGGTGCCGCAGCACGCCGATACAATTGCCATTCAGGAAAACGCCACTCCATTGGCGAACCGGCGCGTGAAGATAGACAAAGCCGAGCAACCAGGACGCTACATACGCCCGGCGGGTGGAGATTTTCAGTTGAACCAAGAGTTGCTTGCGACGGGCACGCGACTCACGCCGCAAAATCTGGCTCTTTTGGCCGCCGCCGGCCACCAACATGTTGAAGTGCGTCAGCGGCCGCTGGTCGCCATCATTTCCACAGGTGACGAACTTGTGCCCGTGGGCACGGTTCCAGACAAGGATCAGATTATCTCCTCCAACGCCACCGGCGTAGTGGCCCGCATTGAGGCTGCCGGCGGCACACCCCTCGACCTCGGCATCGTGGCTGATGAACCTGTGGCCTTGGAGAGTGCATTCGAACAGGCGCTCAACGCGGGTGCACAGCTTGTTTTGACCCTTGGTGGCGCATCTGCCGGCGACCACGACCTTGTTCGTCCGGTTTTTGAAGGCATGGGCGGGCAGCTGGATCTGTACCGGATAGCCATGCGTCCGGGTAAACCCTTTATGGTGGGCCGCCTGGCGGGAGATGCGGGCGAACTGCGGCTGCTGGGTCTGCCGGGAAACCCGGTCTCAAGCCTTGTGTGCACCAAGCTGTTTGCCGAACCCATCATTTCCGCGCTGATGGGTGCGACTTATTCGGACGGCAAAATGTGGGGCACACTCGCGCAGCCCCTCGGGGCAAATGATGAGCGAGAAGACTATTCGCGCTGCTTAGTCACCGCGCTGCCAAGTGGCAGTTGGAGTGTGACGCCTTTTGCGAAACAGGATTCATCTCTTCTACACATTGCCGCCGCGTCTAACGCGCTATTGTGCCGCCCGGTGCATCAAAGAGCGCTGTCGGAGGGCGATGCAATCCAGTTTATGTTCTGGTAATTGCGGCCAGATTTGCAGAACAAGGCAAGAACATGTACTATGTTCTCGATTTGTTTTAACTGGATTCGCCATGCTTACGCGCAAACAGCACGAACTGCTCATGTTCATACACGAACGGTTGAAGGAGGCAGGGGTACCGCCCTCCTTTGACGAAATGAAAGACGCACTGGACCTCAAGTCCAAGTCGGGCATCCATCGCCTGATAACAGCGTTGGAGGAACGCGGCTTTATTCGCCGTATGCCGAACCGGGCGCGGGCTTTGGAGATTATCAAGCTGCCGGAGGGTGCTGCACCGAGTGTCGCCCGAGGTAAGCCCTTTGCGCCCAGCGTGATTGAAGGCAGCTTAGGCAAGAAGGCAGACCCGCAGCCTGCCAATGATGTCGGCAACGATAATGCGGGTATTGCATTGCCGGTGATGGGCCGCATTGCCGCTGGTACGCCAATCTCGGCTATCCAGCAGGAAAGCCATCAAATTGTTGTGCCTCCCGACATGTTGGCCGGTGGCGAGCACTACGCCCTTGAAGTGAAGGGCGATTCTATGATCGAAGCCGGTATTCTCGACGG
>JBCBZX010000139.1:0-7702 GCA_039815105.1 Pseudomonadota bacterium | reverse complement strand
GGTGACAAGCACCGGGATGATGGATTGGGGTATTGTGCCAGACTAGCTAGTCCCGAGCAC
Source organism: Pseudomonadota bacterium (assembly GCA_039815105.1). Taxonomy (GTDB): domain Bacteria; phylum Pseudomonadota; class Alphaproteobacteria; order Rhizobiales; family Rhizobiaceae; genus JBCBXA01. The sequence goes on along the minus strand of JBCBZX010000139.1, from coordinate 7,642 downwards.
CAAAAATGGCGCTGCCAACACGCACATGGCTGGCGCCCATTTGTATTGCGGTTTCATAATCACCGCTCATGCCCATGGAGCGCACGGGCAGGTCGTGTTCTTCGGCCAAATCATGCATCAAAGCGAAGTGCGGCCCGGGATTGTCCTCGGCAGGCGGTATGCACATAAGGCCATGGATGGTTAGGCCCTCGCCTTTGCAGAACTCCAGAAACGCACTTGTTTCACGGGGATCGATGCCTGATTTCTGCTCTTCCAAGCCTGTGTTGACCTGCACGAGGCACGGTAGGTTGCGGCCCTGGTCGCGCATGGCCGCGGCAAGCGTGCGTGCGATCTTCTCGCGATCCACGGATTGAATGGCATCGAACGTGGCGACGGCCTCCTCGCTTTTGTTTGATTGCAAGGGTCCGATGAGGTGCAACTCCACATCTGGATAGTCCGCGCGCATGGCAGGCCATTTTGCCATGGCCTCTTGCACGCGGTTCTCGCCAAACAGGCGTTGCCCCGCGGCCAGGACCGGACGGATGTCAGCTTCGTCTTTGCGTTTTGAAACTGCGACCAATTTCACTGAGCCCGCTTGAGCGCCATATTTCTGTTCGGCTGCGAGTATCGCGTTCTGAACGGTGTCAAGGGCGCCATGGTCGGCCATGTTGATGTCCTATTAAGGGGTCAGCGGTTGACCGTTTGCAGCAGATAGGCCAAGCGTTCGACTTAATTTTTGACCGCTGAGCCATCTGCAAATCAGGCGCTGTTTTGAAGCGGTCCGGACGTGAGATCAAGGCCGCCATATGTCCCATAACCCAACCGATATGCCTGCTTCCAAGACCGGTGCCGATGGCCATGAAGTTGGCCGCCGTTATGACCATCAAGCGGCTGAAACCAAGTGGCGTGCTGCATGGGACGAGCACAAGCTGTTTGAAACCGACAATGATGCGCCGGGCGAAAAATATTACGTCCTTGAGATGTTTCCCTATCCGTCGGGCCGCATCCACATGGGCCATGTCCGCAACTATGCCATGGGGGATGTGGTGGCGCGCTACCGCCGGGCGCAGGGCTACAATGTGCTGCACCCTATGGGCTGGGATGCATTCGGCATGCCGGCTGAAAATGCGGCCATGAAAAACAAGGTCCACCCTGCCAAGTGGACTTACGAAAACATCGCCACCATGCGCGGGCAACTCAAAAGCATGGGCCTAGCCATCGACTGGTCGCGCGAATTCGCAACGTGCGATGTGGACTATTACGCCCAGCAGCAAGCGCTGTTTCTGGATTTTCTCGACAAGGATTTGATCACCCGCAAGAATGCGAAGGTGAATTGGGATCCCGTCGACATGACCGTGTTGGCCAATGAGCAGGTGATTGACGGCAAGGGCTGGCGGTCGGGTGCTGAAGTGGAGCAGCGCGAGCTAACCCAATGGTTCTTCAAGATCACAGATTATGCAGAAGACCTGCTGCAATCGCTGGACGGGCTCGACCGGTGGCCGGAAAAAGTTCGCACGATGCAAGCCAACTGGATTGGCAAGAGCCGCGGTTTGCAGATGAATTTCGAGCTGACAGAGCCGACAAACGGCTTTGACGGTTTCGACATTTACACCACCCGGCCCGATACGCTGGCGGGCGCGAGCTTTATGGCCATCGCGCCGGAGCATCCATTGGCGAAAGCGCTGGCGAAGGACGATGCGGCTTTGGCAAAGTTCGCTGTGGACGTGCGCAAGAGCGGAACGTCTGCCGAGGAGTTGGAGCGGGCGGAAAAGCTGGGATACGACACGGGTTTGCGGGTTAAGCACCCGGTGAAACCGGGCGAGACCTTACCGGTCTACGTCGCCAACTTTATTCTGATGGATTATGGCACCGGCGCTATTTTCGGCTGTCCGGCCCATGACCAGCGGGACCATGATTTTGCGCGCAAATATGATTGCCCAATCATCGCTACCTTTGTGCCAATGGATCAGGATGGAGAGCCTAATGCATTTGTGGCCACTGAACCCTTCGTCCCTGCCAAAACCGAGAATGTGCGTTGGATCAATCAGCCCGCGGGTGTCGAAAAGGCCACGGGGCAGGAGGCGATTGACGCCACCATAGACTGGGCAGAGCGGCAGGGCCTTGGCAGTGGCCAGGTACAATATCGCTTGCGTGACTGGGGTATCAGCCGTCAGCGCTATTGGGGGTGTCCGATTCCCGTAGTGCATTGCGACACGTGCGGCGTGGTGCCGGAGAAAAAGGAAAATTTGCCGATCGTCCTGCCCGACGATGTGGACTTTGAAACCCCAGGCAACCCGCTGGACCGGCACCCGACCTGGCGCGACTGCATCTGCCCCAAATGCGGTGGCGCAGCCACGCGTGAGACGGACACGATGGACACGTTCGTGGATTCGTCCTGGTACTTTGCCCGTTTCACAGATCCAAAGGCACCCGAGCCCACGACAAAGGCGGCCAATGATTGGCTCGCCGTGGATCAGTATATTGGTGGCATCGAACACGCCATCTTGCACTTGCTCTACAGCCGCTTTTTCGCCCGGGCCATGGGCGAAGCCGGGCACCTGAACGTCAAGGAACCATTCGCCGGTCTGTTCACCCAGGGTATGGTGGTGCACGAGACTTATCGCGATGGCGAGGGAAACTGGATCGAGCCCGCAGATGTGGAAATACGTGTTGACGGCAATGAGCGGTTTGCATTTGACCCGGCGGGGGGAAAGATCGAAATCGGCTCCATCGAGAAGATGTCGAAGTCAAAGAAGAATGTTGTCGATCCCGATGATATTATCGAGCGCTTTGGTGCTGACACCGCACGTTGGTTCATGCTGTCTGACAGCCCGCCCGAGCGTGATGTCATCTGGACGGAAGCAGGCGCCGAGGGCGCGCACCGCTTTGTTCAGCGCGTCTGGCGCATCGTCTCGGAATTTGCTGTTACCGATGTATCGACTTCGGGTGAGATGGCGAAGCCTACCAAGACCGCTCTTGATCTGCGACGCTCAACCCACAAAGCGATCGCTGGCGTCACTGATGATATCGAGAAGCTGGGCTTCAACCGCGCTGTTGCCAAGATTTATGAGCTGGTGAACACCCTGTCGTCGACGCTCAAGACAGACGCATTGGCGGGGGATACATCCCTGAAAATCGAAGGTCGCCAGAGCATTTTATCTCTGTTGAGCCTGATCGCGCCTTTCATGCCGCACCTGGCCGAGGAGTGTTGGTCAATCATGAATGGTTCGAACATGGTGGCGCAGGCGCGCTGGCCGGTCTACGATCCTGCTCTGTTGAAAGAGGATGAGATCACTTTGCCCGTGCAAATCAATGGCAAGAAACGAGCCGACGTCACAGTTGCCGCCGATGCCGATAAGGCCACCATTGAGGCCGCCGCGCTGGCACTTGATGCCGTGCAGCGCGCCTTGGATGGCGGGCAACCCAAAAAGCTGATCGTAGTGCCGGGGCGGATCGTCAATGTTGTGGTTTAGACCTTTTGTTGTTGCGGCCCTGATCGCCCTTGGGGCTCTCGCAGGGTGCACCGTCACGCCGCTGGAAGGTACCGGGAATGTGAGCGCGGGGGGTGGCTCGCTGGCTGGAATTGAATTTGCCGGGCCAACCAGCAGGTTGGACCAAAAATTGCGCAATGAGTTGCTCGCACTGGTGGGCCGTGAAGCCTCTGATGAAGATGCGAGCATTCGCTTTGAAGCCACGGTGACCAAAACCCTTAGCGATGTTGCGGTTCTGCGCGGCACCGGGCGCTCCACCGTAGGCAAGGTGCAATTGACCGCGGTTTGGGCGGTGATCGATATTGCCACCGGCGGTATCAAGGATCGTGGTCAGGTCTCTGCGACGTCAAGCTATGACCAGTTCAACCAGGAATTTGCCAATCAGGAAGCCGAGCGCGATGCCGAGACGCGGGCTGCTAAGGAACTGGCGCTGCGTTTGCGGCCACTGATCATTCGGGCAAAGTCCAAACCCGCAATCGTAGCGACCCAAAGCACGAACTGAGCATGGCAGCCCGTAAGGCCCATGAAGTTGAAGCCTATCTCGCCAAACCCGATGTTGGCCATGCGGTTTTCCTGCTTTACGGTCCAGATGCAGGCCTCGTGGCCGAACGAGGCGCGGGGCTCGTCGATTGGTCCGGGATAGACGAGAATGACCCCTTCAGCCTGATCAAGCTGGATGGTGACACTATGGACGGGCCATCATCGCTGGTGGAAGAAGCCCATACCGTTCCCATGTTTGGCGGCGGCAAGCGCGTTTTGCGCTTTCGACCGGGGGGCATGCGCAACCCGGCCGATGCCATTAAACCACTGAAGGATAACCCGCCGGAAGATGCCATTGTGGTGGTGGAAGCGGGGGATTTGGCCAAGGGCCATGCCCTGCGAAAGGCGGTGGAGGCAATGCCCAATGGCGTGGCGCTGCCTTGCTATCAGGATGAGGCGCAGGCGCTCGCGCGGGTGGTCGATCAGGAGCTTTCGGCGCACAAGCTGCATATGGACAAGCCAACGCGGGACCATTTGCTGGCTTTGTTGGGCAGCGATCGTATGGTGTCCCGCAATGAGGTTCGCAAATTGTGCCTTTATTGCCTGGGCCAGGATACGATCCTGCGGGAAGATGTGGATGCGGTGGTGGGCGATGCGGGTGCAAGTGCCGTTGACGAAATCGTTGATGCGGCAGCGGCCGGTCGCCTCGACGCGCTGGAAATTGCTTTTCGGCGGCTTGAGGAGGCGGGCAGTGCGACCTTTCTTTCCTTGTCCGCAGCTCTACGCCAGTTTCAGACTTATCATTCCATTCGAGCGCGCCATGAAGCTGGTGACGGGCCGGTGAAAGCGCTGTTGGACGGCCATCGCCCGCCTGTCTACTTTAAGCGCAAACAGGCTGCGCTTCAGGTGCTGATGCGCTGGAACGCCCAAGACCTTATGGCGGTTTGCAACCGTTTGTCCGCGGCCATCCGGGATGGGCGCACCAATCCCGTGTTGGAACCACAGATTGCCCGTGCCGCCCTGACCGCCATTGCGCTGCAAAGCCAAAATCGACGGTGATGGGCGTGCTATCCGCCGCCGCCAAAGCCCGACTTGCGGCACAAAACAATGCGGACCTCCATGCTGCGATTTTCAAGGCCCATGGCCTTCGATTTCACCGTGACGATGTTGCGTTTTTTGGTCTCGACGAACCGCCGCCATATTACGCCCGATTGGTGACACTTGATCCCGGAGCATCCGCACAGCAAATGGCTTGCCTTATGGCAGCCTCTTCTGAGCATGGCGCAATCGGCCCGGTGAAGGACAGCTTCAGCCAACTGAACGCGGCGCAACTCGGCATGGAAGTTCTGTTTGAGGCATCATGGATCTGGCGAACAGGTGATTGCGTCAAAGTCTCGCCTGAACTGCAAATGGACATGGGTGATGGTCAGCTGAACGGTTGGAGCAAAGCGCAGACCGCCACCGACTTGTTTGAGTGGCACAATGCCTGGAGCTGCAGCGGGTCGCCCACAAGCGAAACCATATTCCCCCGGGCCTGTCTCGCAGACCGGACGCTGATTTTTCTGGCCCGGCGATCAGCTGGCAAGATAGATGCCGGGTGCATCGCAAATTTGTCTGACCGCACCATTGGCTTGTCCAATGTCTTCAGCACGCAGGCGCAAGACACAATCTTTGAGGAAGCTGCAACCGTGGTGGCCAGTGTTGCGCCAAATCGGCCGATCGTGGGTTATGAAAGCGGTGCCCATTTCGCCATGGCGCTGTCTGCGGGGTTTGAGGCGGTTGGCGCCTTGCGTGTGCTGATCAGGACGCACGCTGGCTCAGAAGTGAAATAACGAACTTAGTTTGACCTTTACGTTAACGTTATTAATTGTTGTTGGACTGTTGAAGTCGCGCTGCCCCGGCTAACGCTGTTGCCTGCCAAATTGCACGTTGGTTCGGACAGCTGAAACCAATGGCGAGCGCTTAATTTACGGCCCAATTGGCCGTCGGAGATCGATATGTACCCAGTGCTTCGGCTGATCGGAGTCTCGCTTACCGCCAAACGTGCGCCCAAGCAAAGTTGGGACAGTGTGGGGGAGTGCCGTTTTCGCGCTCATCCCACGGATATTGATATGTTCGCCGAGATGAACAATGGTCGGCACCTCACCTTGTACGATATTGGCCGGTTTGATCTTGGCATCAAGATTGGTTTGGCATCTGTTCTGAAAGAGAAGCGCTGGGGCCTGGTGGTCGCCGGTAGCACCGTGCGCTTTCGCAAGCGTATTCGCATATTCGATTCGGTCGTCATGCGGACCCAATTGGTGGGTCGTGACGAGCGCTGGTTCTATTTGGAGCAGGCCATGATCGTGCGCGGTGAAGCCTGTTCGAGCGCCTTGATGAGGACCGCCGTTACCGAAAGGGGCCGCGTGGTCCAGACCGAACGAGTTGTTGAGGCCATGGGGCTGGCGGAGGCCAACCCGCAATTGCCGCAATGGGTCGTGGAATGGGCGGAGGCCGACAAAGGCCGCCCATGGCCCCCGGACGTCGCTGGTTAGGCTTCCACTTCGTTAATATTCATACTTAACCAAAGGTTATCACAACGCTTTGCCGTTTCATGCTTTTGTATTCTCAAGCTTGAATTGCATGGAATGCGGAGTGTTGGCGTGTTGGGTTTTGAGTTCGACCTTACGGCAGGGTTGATGGTGCGGTGGGCCTTCAACTGCGCGTTGTTCGGCGCCTTCATGCTATGGCCAATAGTGTTGATTATGACGCCGGTGCACGGGCCCGCCGAGGGCGGTGTCGTCGTTATATATTCCGTGGCGACATTCCTGGTGGGCAGCCTGTTTTTCGCGACCATGCTTGAGCCCGTGCTGCCTTACGCCACAGCGCGGCAGCTCTATCTCATCTATCTGATCATGATGTCCGGCCTTTGCGTGAAGGGCATGTTTCACGCATTTGGCGGCCAGCGTTTTCTATAACGGCTTTTCGCATGCAGCCATGTCGGTTTGATGCCGCAATTGATTGCCACACAGTGTTGAGCGCTGGGGCAGGACGACTGGAACACACGCAATGAACACGCAAAATAACGCACCTCTGGCAGATCGCAGTCAGGCTGTCAGTGAAGCCGGCCTGGATGCAGCCCGTATCAAACAGTCGGTGCAAAGCCTGCAAACGATGACCCGATTTGCCCTTGCCGTGCTCGCGCTGGCGTCCGGCGTCTACACCTATCTGGGTGTTCGCAGCCTGCTGGACGGGTCGGCCACCCAGGTCTTCTTTGCAGCCATCGTCTATTCCAGTGCGGTGTCCGTCGGCATTTACGCCTTTTGGACATACCTCATGCGGTTCTTTCCGCTTATGCGCGACGGCGTAAGGCGGCTGGCATTGGTGGCCATTATGATGCTGGGTTCGCTTATGATCATCGCCATGAGCTCATGGCTCAACGCGGCGGCTTTGGCGGGGTCTGCTGCCCTGGAGCAGCATTTGGCCGTTACGCTGGAAGATTATGCAGCTGATTTGGATCAGGCCCACGCCCGCGCGCTTTCATCGCAAAGCCTGTTGCCTGATGTCGTCAGGGCATCTGAGCGGTTCAAGCGCCTTGCCTCCGATGAAGCTCAGGACGGCGCTCTTACGGGTACCGCTGGTTCTGGCTCTGTGGTGCAGCTTCTCACGCAGATGAGCGCGCAGCTGGATGAGTTGGCCATATCCATCCAATC
>JBCBZX010000339.1:0-3256 GCA_039815105.1 Pseudomonadota bacterium | reverse complement strand
GACACTTTACGACTTTTCTAAGCCCTTTGCAGTTCGGAAACCAGTTGATCGGTTGAAGGCAACATGAGTTGAGAGGACAGAGTGAGCCCTACGAGTCCAAGCAGAGTCGGAGGTCTGTGGTGGAGGAGGATTAGACGGCCAGCTGGGTGCCGTTGTCCGACAGGCCAACGGAGCTGACATATCCTTTGAGGATCGATGACAACGGGTCGTCCGCATTTAGCGGGGTTGGGTCATTTTCGTCCGGCATTCTCCACACTATTGGCTTTAAGCTTTCGAAGTCCCCCTGCGCCTGGCCACCCAGATAAGCCGTCCCCTGCGCATCAATCGCGAGATGACGTAGGCTGATTTTATCTAAATGGTCCGGCAATCGATGGGCAGAGATGAGGTGGCCAGACTGTGTGTCGATCTTTGCAATCGTTGATTGCATGGTTGGCAGATTCAGTTTCTGACGGCCGTAATCGGGGTGGGTTTCGATTCCACCGTTGGCCACGAGCAAAGTTTGCCCATCAGGCATAAGCGCTATTTCATGGGGACCAATGCCGTAGCTGTCGAACTCACCCAGCCGGGTATAGCCATCGGTGGCGTCGTAGATGCCGATCTTGCCCAAGGCGTTTTCGTAGTCATTTTCGGTGGCATACAGCAGTCTTCCGTCTGCGGAAAACGTGCCGTGGCCGTAGAAATGGCGAGCCGGTGGTGAACTGATCAGGCGTGGCTGGCTGGTTCGACCAAACACAATTGCGAATGTTCCGGGTCGGCGGGCGAAAACGACAAGGTCGCCCGTCAATTTGTTAGCCGTCACATCATGACCTCGCCCCGGAAGGTCGATTTGATGGAGAATCTGCCCGCGTTCGTCAAAGATTGCAGCGCCATATGACCTGTCTTTGCCAATTGTGGCAGCGGCAAAGACCACCTCGGTGTGCGCAAGTGCCTCGGCCTGCCTCGTCACCAGCCCAGTCGCAAACAAAGCGCCGGCGGCTTTAACGAACTGCCTGCGCTCCAGGACTAGCCCACGATCAATCGCCATCGAGAACACTGAAGCCAGACTGCACGCCCAGTGCCGGGCCAACCACTCCCGCCATTATGTCCCGGAGGCTATCGACAACGATGATTGTGTAGGTCAGCTTGCCCCTATCGGCCTCATTGGTGAAGGCCTCAAGGGGCGCCTTCTCGATCTGAGACAGAGCACGGTTGGCGTTCGCAAATTCAAAAGCCACGGACTGCGCATAGTACCGTTCGCTTTCGGGCAGCATCGCCAATAGATCGGCGGCCAACAAATATGTGCGCAAGCCATCAAGGTTGGCCGCAATGGCCCGGGTGGTCTGCTCGCTGCGCCAAAAGCTGGCGCGCTTGGGTTTGGCCTTCTCGGCTGTGTCGCCGATGACGGGTTTCAGTTTTGCGTCTTTCACCCAGTCAAGACCGTCCACAACCGTGCCGAACATCTGAACGGCGACCTCGCGGGCATTTCTGAACCGCGCATTGTTGGGTCCAAACCTGATCAGAGCAGCGGAGAAGCCGTCTTCATCTGCCCAGTCCGTCCGCAATTCTCTGCCTATGTTGGTGACATTGCTCGCCACCGCCCTGGCGAAAATGCAACGGTGCTGACCTTCGATATTTTTGGTGGTGAGGGCCTCACTCCCGGTTCCGTACAAGAGATATTCGAGCGCCCCCAAACCCTGCACCGCAACGCTTTTGCCGGACAGGCTTTGAGCATTTGTCACAGATGGATCGTTTGCAGCGAGGGCGGCCTGGACTTGTTTGAGCGCACGGCCCCGGCGGTCCGGCCAAAAGTGCAGCCGTTCAAACCTATTGTCTTTGACCAATGGGCCGAACCGAAGGATTTCAATCTTCGACCAAGCTGGCACCAGCTCTGCAAATTCATGCCGAACTTGATTTAAGGCAAGTTGGTCCGGCGCGTTGCAAAGATTGGAGATTCGGTCGCGGGTTCGGGTGGCCTGGTCTTGAAAATCGGTGAAGGCCGGGCGGATGTACTCAATTATTGTCCGCTGCACGGATGTCTGAATTCGCGTATCGCTGAAAGCCTGCTGGGCGTTGGCAATCGGCGCATGGAGCAGCCAAACTGCTGCGGCAATGGTGGCCATAGTGGGTTTCGCAAGGATCACAGGCTCTCCAAATAGGCTAGAAGCGCTTGGCGGTCGGAGCGGGCCATTGCGGCAAACGCGTCGCGCGATGCCTGCCCCTCGCCGCCGTGCCACAAAATGGCTTCGGTCAGATTGCGGGCGCGACCATCGTGCAGAAAGAATGTGTGGCCGTTCACCGTTTCGGTCAGTCCAATGCCCCAAAGCGGGGGCGTGCGCCATTCACGGCCATTGGCTGCGCCCACCGCTTGCCCATCGGCTAGCCCGTCCCCCATGTCGTGCAGCAGAAAGTCTGAATGGGGCCAGATGAGCTGAAAACGATGTTCCTCGCGCTCGGCATTGCGGCTGGTCACAAATTTAGGCGTGTGGCACGCAGCGCAGCCGGCATTGTAGAACATCTCCTTGCCACGCAGAACAGTCGCATTTTCCACGTTACGTCGCGCTGGCACCGCCAGGTTGGCCGAGTAGAAGGCGACCAGAGAAAGAACCGTCTCTGGCGCTTCGCTTTCCCCCAAACGTTTCTGGATGCCATTGGGCATTGCCAAGCACTCTGGTTGCGCGGTCGTGCAGTCGCCGGCCGCAGCCAATCGAATATCCGTCGATATGCCGATATCGCCCGAAAATGCATCGGCCGACTGTATTTCGATGGTCGGAGCGGAGGCCTTCCAGCCGAAGCGCCCCAGCTGCACTTCATTGGTGAGCGGGTTCAGGGCAACATTCATGCGGCCGGAAATGCCGTCGCCATCCGCATCCTGCGGGTCTGCGAGCGTTGCAATGTCGGCTGGGTGGATGGCTTCTACCAAACCCAGTCCGATCATGGGGTTGGCAATGCGTGGAGACAGTGTGACGCTCGGATCGAGTGGACCATAGGCCAGATCATTGAGCCGGTAGGTCGGCTTGCGCAGGCTGACGGTTTCGCCTCCGGCGAGTTCCACTTCCATTTCTTGATACGTGATTGAAAATTTGCCTTCGGCGGCAAGGCCTGGCACCGCCAAGTCCTGCAACTGACCGCCATAGACATCGTCTGGAATGGCTGCGAACAGATAAGTCTGCAAGGCGGTGATCTCAGCTTCTGTCCGGGCCGGGCGAGCGAGGCGTATGAGCATGGAAGTGGCGTCCAGGTCACCTTCCGGTGGATGTCCGCGCCCGTCTTTCAGGTG
>JBCBZX010000437.1:0-2028 GCA_039815105.1 Pseudomonadota bacterium | reverse complement strand
TCACCCCATGACCAAAGTGCCTGCGGTGGAGAAAAAGATATCAATCATTGACCCACAAGAGGAGTTGCTTTCGAAGATGAAAGCCAGCCCAGGGATGGTCGTCCCCGTTCGAATGGGCGATGAAGTCATCCACCTTTATATGCTTACAAAATTGGATTGAGGCCTGGATCTCTGAATCTAGGCGAGCAGGCCTTAAAGAATCATTTCTTGTTGCTATTGCCTTTTGCGCCCTTTTCAATGAAGTCATTGGACTTGCGCTTGGCTTGGTAGCGTCTGTGAACCATCGCGAAGATATCATCGACCTTTACACCGATTCTCTCACCACCGAGCATTTTGCTTTTACCCGCAATGACAGCCGGTTTTTTGCTCGCGAGGCCACGCTTCATTTTGTTCAAATAGTCGCCAAAACCGGAGGTGCCAAAGCTCGACTTGCCACCGCCGTAGCCACCACCGCCGCCGCCTCCAGTGTCAACACCCACACCAGACACAGAAGGTCGGTTCAGTGCATCCAAGAGGCCTTTCTTTTTTAAATTGTCATTGAAGGCCGCAGAGAGAGCCACAGCTTCTCCTTGACCGAGCTCCATACCTGAGGCGCCAAAGCCTTGAGCTGCAGCCGCTGCTGGATCATTCAAAACATCAGGTGTGAATGAACCATTGTCTGGCGTGCTGAGCATTCCGGTTTCTTGATCAAAACTGTAACCGTATTGCTCCCCTAGGCTTGTGCCTGCATCAATGATTCTGGTCACATCGTCGGCACCATCGATAGGCCCACCGCCTGGATTGAGTGGATCAATTCCCGGATAGTTGGGAAGCTCCAAATCACCCCATACATCACCTGGATCCCAGTCGTCGAGAGCTCCAGCCGTGTTTCCTGATTGTCCTGCATTGGCCATCATAGAGGCTGCGTTGGCGAAGGACATCGCACCAGCAGCACAACACCATCCACAGTGAGGCCCACACTTGGCCATCATCGCAGCACCCATGGCCACATTGGCGCCCGCTCCGATGATCTGTGCGAGCTGTGCAGCCTTGGCTTGACCACTTGAGCTGGTTTGACCTCCTCCAGAGGAACTGCTTGAGGAGTTGTTTCCGGTCCCTTCACGGGTCTCCTCTTGAGCTGTTGCATTGGGAAGTGCAAATGCTAAAGCTGCAAATACAATCAATTGAAAAATGAACTTCATTCCTGTCCCCTCGAGTCTCTGTCTTTATCAGTCACACCAGTTTTCATTATTTCTTTTTCATCGATGGGCAATCCCACATGCGCTTCAACCTGCACATTTGCTGATACTTCTTTGCCATCTTATGGAAGATGTTCTCTTCTTTTCGCCCCAAAGCTGGTCCTCTCGCATTCGCAAGACCTGCCAGTTTTCTTTTGCGAGGATCTTTCTTTCCGCCAGGCAAGAATTGCTTTAGATCCAAGCCATTCTTACCCTTCTTTGCCTTTTTGCCGTAACGGAGGAGTTTGCCCGCGCCGCGTTGGAAAGCGTCGGCTATCAGACCCGCGATCTGCTGGAAGCGATGCAGGCCGACGGCGCGGGCGGCGGCGATGCCGTGCTGCGTGTTGACGGCGGCATGACGGCCAGCAACTGGACCATGCAGTTCCTGGCCGACATTCTGGGCGCCCCGGTGGACCGGCCCAAAGTCCTGGAGACGACGGCGCTGGGGGCCGCCTGGTTGGCGGGCATGAAGGCTGGCGTCTACCCCGATGGTGCAGGTTTTGCCGAAAGCTGGGCGTTGGAGCGACGGTTTGAACCGACGATGGCCGAAGACGTGCGCTCGGACAAATATGCCCGCTGGAAACGCGCTGTCGCGGCGACGATGGCGGTGTAAGCCTGCGGCGACTGGGGCACAGACGCGTTCGGCCTCGGCAGAGTAGGTTTGTCTGGCGCTGACGGGCTGATAAGCCGGGGCTGTCACTTGGGAGGAAGTATTTGCCATGCAACGCATGACTGTCGAAACACAACCGATCGCGGGCCAGAAGCCGGGGACATCCGGGCTGCGCAAGAAGACGAAAGTCTTCATGGAACC